>JAWODN010000067.1:0-18764 GCA_046483285.1 Candidatus Aminicenantota bacterium
CTGATGCATTCCTCGTAACCCTTCTCTTTCACCGTCTTGAGAATTTCGTGAGGGTCTGCCTCGCAGCCTATTCTCCCCTCGCACATGACATAGCCCGTACGTGCATCTATGTAATCAAGAATATGGCCGGTATGGGTGATAATAAGGCCACTGCATTTCCTCTCGACTATTCGACAATCTTTCTCCAGCAGCTCATCTATGAGTTTGGCAATCAAGGCTACGTTTACCAGGTCAACACCCGATTCAGGCTCATCGAGCAACACCAGCTGTGGTTTCTGAGCCAGCAATTGCATCAGTTCGGAGCGCTTTATTTCTCCTCCTGAAAATCCGTAGTTCACCTCTCTGTCCAGAAAGTCAGTCAGGTCGGCTCTCTCCGGCATATTTTGGCCGGAATTTAAAAAATCCCTCATCTGGACATCGTCGACATCGCATAAAGCCGCAATGTTTTCCGTGGAAACACTGCGTATGTCAGACGATCCTTTTCCGCCGACGCCGATGGAAGCGATATTCAGAGTATCACTGGGAGGAGACATTCCCCCGCCCCCTAAAACCCGCCGGGGCACGATCATCATCCCGGCTGCAGCCGCCGCCCCCCCAGTCAGAAAATCCCTTCTGCTTAAGGAACGGGAAGACCCCTTTTTTCCTGAAAGCCCTTTTTTACCCATTGTTAGCTTATCTCCTTCGTTCAAAAATATCCTGACTTATTCATAAAAAAATTGCGATGTTTTTGCAACCTCTTTCTCCTTAAGAAATGACATTGATTTTGATTTAAAGAATAGCTGATACTTTTTTCTCAGCCGATATTTCATCTTAATCGCAATTTTTTGCAACCTCTTTTTCCTTAGTTCAAAAATAACAAAAATAGTCCATTTCGTCTATCTGGTCTGTCTGGTCTGAAAAAGGCGGGACGGGCGGAAAAAGCAGAAAGCCGTCCCGGCACGGCTGGATTCTCCGCAAGGAAATTGACCCCTCCCCTGCGCTGTGCTATAAACAAAACCGTGGACATCATCAAGCAGCATCCCATCCGGAAAAAAATCACCGGTATTGTTCTGATTGTCACTTTCCTCTGTCTCGCCGCAGGATTGACACTGATGATTCTCTACCAATACCAGGCATCCCGGATATCTTTTCTTGAAAAAATCCAGCAGCAGGCCTCTTTGGTGGGGGAATTCGCCTTCGGTCCTTCCGGACGGATTTCGCCCCGAAGCGCAGAGCCGGCGCTCTCCGCTCTCAGGACACACCCTTTTGTTCTATCCGGGGCTGTGTACGATGCCGGAAAAAACATGGTGGCGGTTTATAATTCCGAAGAAGAACCTGTCATCTCCTTTCCGCCTCAGGCCGAAGCGGAATTTCAATTCCAGGAAAATTTTCTGGACGTCATCCAGCCCATTTTCCTTGACTCCCGGAGGCAAGGATACGTTTTCCTCCGCGCCTCAACGGAAAGCCTGAAAAGAAACATTGTTCCTTATATCATAGCCGCGGCGGTGCTCTTTCTCCTTTTGATGCCGGTGTCTTATATCCTGGCCCGTCAATTTCAGAAAACCGTCTCGCGGCCCATCGAAAAATTGATACGGACCACCCAAAAAATCTCCGGACCCGGGGAAACCTTCCGGCAATTCAAGAAAAAACAAAGAAACGAAATCCAGCTGCTCCAAAACCGGATCGATTATTTAATTGAAATCGCTGATTTCAGGGAAATGAATCTTGACAAAGTCAAGGAAACGCAGCAGCAGTATGAAACCGCTCAGGAATTTTTAACCCGCTACCGGGAGTATTTTGAACATTCCGCCGCCGGCTTGATTGTGTTAAAAACAGAAGACAAAGGAAAAAATTTCACAATTACCGAATGCAACACCGAAGCCGAACGGCTGGTCTATTTCCATAGGTCCGACCTCATCGATGAAAAAGCAGCGGAGGTTTTTCCGGGGTTGAACGACAAAAAAATCCGGAATGCCATGCAGCAGGTCTACGCCTCCGGTGAACCGGCATATTTTCCCTTCATTCAATTGAGACCCCAAAAACATGGGGACTGGAGCGAACTTCACCTGGCAAAACTCCCTTCTGAAAAGCTGGTTATGGTGCTTCATGACGCTTCCCAGCGGAAAAAAGAAAAGGAAGCCCAGAAAATAAAGGAAGAGGAAGAAAAGAAAAAAGGGGAGACCCAAGCCGTAGAGCAATTCGAGCTCCGCTTAAAAAAACAACAGGCGGGATGGAAGGACTTTGAGCTGGAGCTTTCCGGCTTATTTGAAATCCTCGCCAGCGACTTGGCCGCCCCTCTGGAGCGTATCGACAATCACAGCCGCTCCCTGTTAAGCACCCAGTCCGCACATATAGACGATCAAGGCAAGAACGATTTGATTCAAATCCGGGCGGCGGAGCACCGGATGAAGCAGCTTTTCAAGAATTTAAAAACATTGGAAAAAATCTCCCGGCAAGATCTTAAACCGGAGAAAATCGACCTCAGCGCCATGGTCCGCAAAAAAGCAGCGGAATTAAAAGACGGGAATCCCAACCGTTCTGCTGAATTCATCATCCAGGACGGATTGAAAGATAAAGGAGACCCGGAACTCATCAAAATCGTCATCGGCCATCTCCTCGCCAATGCCTGGAATTTTACCGCCAAACGCGGAAAAACCCGTATCGAATTCGGACAAAGCACCGGCCGGGACATCCCCGAGTATTTCATACGCGACAACGGCATCGGATTTCCACAGACAGAAGCCGAATCCATCTTTCGCCCGTTCACAAAACTCAATCCGGATGATGCCTTTCCCGGTTCAGGCATGGGGTTGGCCCTGGCCCGCCGCATCATCCACCGCCATTACGGGACCATACGCGGGGAGGGTAAGCCGGGCCAAGGCGCGGTTATTTACTTTTCGCTTTTTTTGTGAATATAGTAAAAAAACTTCATATCCTCAATATCTTCACTGTCCCGGGGGAAAGCCGGCTCGGGCTCCGATTTGACTTGAGCCGCCAGTCTCTGTGCCTCCGCCAGGTATCTTGAGCGGAGTTCCGGAATCTGATCCGGCCGGACCGCATCCGGCCTGAAATCATAATCAAGACTGAAAACGGGAGGGTGATCCTGATACCCCTTATGGGACCACTCCCCTGTCTCCATGTTGAAATCGTATTTTTTCAGAAAAAGCCTGCCTTCCCGGGCTATGAATTCCACAGCCTTGAGCATATAATCAATATCCTCCCGGGACAGGGTATAATGGAGATTGACCCGGACCCAGCCGGGCTTAAACCCCTGCAAACCCCGTTTCACCAAACAGCGGAATTGCTGCGATTGTTCCTCATCAATATTCAGCAGGATATGCCCGTAGGGAGCCGCACAGCTGCACCCGGCCCGCGATTGGATGCCGAACAGGTCATTTAATAACCTGGTGACAAATTTGGGATGAAGAATCCGGTCCTGATGACGGATGTTGAATGAAACGATGGACACCTGTTTGCGCGGAGGAACACCTCCCACCATCTGTATATTAGGAATTTTTTTAAGTTGAGCCAAAAAATATTTGATGTGTTCTTCTTCTATCTTTTCAATGCTGTCGATGCCGATTTTGTCTTTCAATTCCAGAACCAAAGCGGCTTTTATCAACTGGAGAATGGGCGGGGTGCCGCCTTTTTCCCGGGTCTCGATATCAGCAGAAAAATCATGCCCGGTGAATCCCACAAAGTCCACGGTGCCGCCTCCGGCCGTGGTGGGAGGAAGATCGCTCCGGTAGATGTCTTCGCGGAAAATCAGCACGCCGCAAGAACCCGGCCCCCCTAAAAACTTATGAGGCGAAAAAAATATGGCATCATAATAGGCCTCTTCATCCATATTCATATCGATAGGGATATACGGAGCGACCGCGGCGAAATCAAAAAACACCAGCGCGTCATGGCGGTGACAAATCCGGGCGACTTCTTCGGTGGGAGTCAAAATGCCGGTTATATTGGACCCGGCGGAGAAAGACCCGATTTTCAGGCGGCCCCTGTATTCTTCCCGGCTCAACTCTCTTTCCAGGGCCGCCAGGTCAAGAGCCCCTCTCTCATTAAAAGGGATTTTTTTGACTTCCGTGCAGGATTCCCTCCACATCAGCTCATTGGTGTGGTGTTCATAAGGACCGATAAACACCACCGGACAGTTTGGAAAACAGCCGGATTCAAAATCCCTCTCTTCCCCCATGCACTTGAGTGCGGCGGGAGGGACATAAACGCCGATGATCTCCTGAAGCTTTTTTAAAGCCCCGGTGGTACCGGATCCGGTGGCGATGATTTTGCCTTTGGGTCCGGCATTGACCAGCGATTTGATCTTCTCTTCCGCCGCATGCATTAATCCTGTGGTGTATTTTCCTGAATAATCATCCGCCGTGTGGGTGTTGGCATAGGATTTGAGAATGTTTATGAGCTTGGATTCAATGAGAGCCAATCCGCGGCCGGATGCGGTGTAATCCGCATAGAGAAGATGCCTTTTCCCGAAGGGCGTGTCGAATAGGATGTTCCCTCCGATTATTTGCTTCCGGATATTATCCAAAGAATATTTGCGCATTGGTGAGCCCTCAATATTATTTTTCAGGCTGAATTATGCCACAATTGATCCGTTTAGGCGAATCGGCGCGGAAATGTGTGTTGGACAAAGTCCCGGATTTCGACTATAATCCAAGGCACGAAACAGCGGGTCTTTTTATAAAAAAACGTCAAAAAAAGAAGCACCGTGTTTATGCGTAACAAAGGGCCGTCTGTCCGTAAACAAACCGGGGAACATGGAAAATATCAATCTGCCCTTCATTCAGGTGGCGGGGATCAGGGACTGGAAAGAAGCGAAAATCCTTATGCAGGCCGGGGTTGAATATCTTGGATTTCCTGTGAATCCGCCTGTGCATGATGAAGAATTAAGTGAACCCGAAACCGCTGAAGTCATCCGCCGCATCCCCGCACCCCACCGCCCGGTTGTCATCACCTATTCGGACTCTGCTGAAGAGATCATCCGGCTTTGTGAAAACACGGGAGCCCGCATCGCTCAAATTCACGGTGATATCTCCTGGAATGCCTTGAGTCAAATAAAAAACCTGACTCCCCGTCTTTCTCTTCTTAAAAGTCTGATTGTGCAGCCGGGCAGTCAACCCCGTTTACAAGAAGAGATTTCTCTTTTTTCTGATTGGGTGGAAGCTTTCATTACAGACACATATGACCCCCGGACAGGAGCCACAGGAGCGACCGGTAAAATCCATGACTGGGAGGTCAGCCGGGAACTGGTGGTCCGTTCTCCCCGGCCGGTGATTCTGGCCGGCGGCCTCAATCCGGACAACGTGGAGGAAGCCATCCGGCGGGTGAGGCCGGAAGGAGTGGACGCTCATACCGGTCTGGAGGATTCAAAGGGAAGAAAGGACCCCAAAAAAGTCAGGCGGTTTTTGCAGGCCGCCCGGGCGGCTTTTGCGGATATCCATCTCCCCAACACATCAAAGGGCGGTATGGAAACTCCGGCTCACAGCGACGCCGTAGAAGTCCCCATCGACGGAGTTTTAGACCTGCACGCCTTCCCGCCCCGTGAGGTCAAGGATCTTGTTCCTGAATATCTGCGGGAGTGCCGTCAACGGGGCATATATCATGTGAGGATCATTCACGGCAAGGGAACAGGCACCCTGTGCCGGATTGTTCAAAGCATATTGGATAAAAATCCGGACGTCATTCAATACAAAACCGCGGATTCAACCGGCGGCGGGTGGGGGGCGACGGAACTGACGCTGCGGAAAAAATAAAAAATGCGGGGAAGGTTTATAACCTTATGACTTGTCCACAACCTCCACTTCAAAATCCAGATCATGGCCGGCTAAGGGGTGATTGGCGTCGATCTTGATGGTGTTTTCGTCAACATCCGCCACCACAACCTGCATATCCCGGCCTTCGGCGTTTTTCACCCGTAAGGGCATGCCTTTTTGTGGTTCCAATCCTTCCGGCAGCTTTTCACGGGGGACCTCCACCACCAGCTTTTCATCCCGCTGTCCATAAGCCTCATCCGCCTCAAGAGAGACATCTTTCTTTTCCCCCACTTCCATTCCCTCAATGGCTTCTTCCAGTCCGGGGATAATCATTCCCTTCCCCATTTCAAATTCGAGGGGTTCACGGGACTGCGACGAATCAAAGACCTTTCCGTCTTTTTGTTTGCCGGTATAGTGAATTTTTACAGTGTCGCCTTTTTTCACTTTCTCATTCATGTTATTCCTCCTGGTTTAAAATAAACTTACGCTTTCTTTTTTAGATAAATCTCCCTGTTTCGCTCAAACAAAGGTTTAAATTTGAGAAAATCAAGAGAAAACTATTATTTTATTATGGTGACATATCCGGGTGGAAAAATCAAATTCCGCCCGGCCTCTCCGTGTTCGAAAAGAGGCAAAAAAGTCAGGTTTGCGAGATTCCCTTGAAGAAAAGTTCCCAGAAAGGATCGGATTCCGGCTCCACCAGTTTTTGTTCCCGGTCTCCGCGCCGGATCCCGCTTGTTTTCTGCTTGTCCAGAAATACGCCCAGTCTCCAGCAGTCCACGCCTGTTTCTTTCAACGCTCTGATGACGCCGTCTTCGAATTTGGGAGAAACCGCCAGCAGCAAAGTCCCTTCGCTTATGGCGACCCAAGGATCAAAATCCAGGGATTGAGCCACAGCGGCGATATCATCAGGAACCGGGACAGCGTCTAAATCAGCATGCACAGGGACTCCCGACGACGCAGACATTTCCCAGAGGCCTCCCAGGACTCCGCCCTCAGTGGCGTCGTGCATGGCATGCACCCCTCCGGCTTTAAAGGCGGCCAGGGCTTCCTCGACCACCGTAATCTGACGGGTCCGGTCACATGCCTGCTCCAATTGCTCCGGCTTGATCGAAGTTCTGAGCTTATCTCTATAAAGCACAGCCAGGAGGGCGGCCGCTTCCACCGCCGGCCCTTTTGTCATTAAAACCACATCGCCTTCCCGAGCTCCCCCGGGAGAAATCCACTGATCCGAGGGGGCGTACCCCCACACGGACACACCGCCTATGGTCGGGACCGTGACCGCGGGATACCAGCCGGTATGCCCGCCGGCGATGCAGATGCCCAGATTTCCGGCTGTATACGATATGGAATCGATAATAACCTTCACATCTTTCTCGGGAAATTCCGGAGGAAGAAGAAGAGAATAGGTCATGAATTGAGGGCGGACTCCGGTGACCGCCACATCACTGGCACCGATATGAACGGTAAACCATCCGAAGATCTCCAGAGGCAGCCCCGGCGCCGGAAAAATGGGGTCCTCCGCAATCACCATAACCCGGCCTTCCCCAATATCAAGGACCGCCGCGTCCAGACCCGGACCGGGTCCCACTATCAGGTCTTTGGAAAAAGCACCTCCCGCGCCTTCCAGTAAAGACGCCGTTTGACTGGGTTTGAGCTTTCCGACCCGGTGTTCACTCATGATTCAATTTCTTTCCCAGCTGGTTCTCCACATCCTTCACTTTGCCTTCCAGCCGGCCGGAAGCTCCCCGGCGGTCATCAATGGCGATATGAGTCAACACCCGGGGCGATGTTTTGAGGACATGGCTATGGCACCGCATGATGACATCCATAACCTGCTGAGATTCCCCCTCCAGGGTGGTCTGCATCGCTCCCAGCTTATAATCCAGGCCGGATTTTTCCACAATGGAAACCACCTCAGCGATAATTTTTTTAAGTTCTTCCCCCGTCCCCACGGAGATAACCGAAAATGACGCCAGCATTTCACACCTCCTTGGAAAACGATCCCAGCCGGAGGGATTTGAACCCCCCGGCTTTATGCCGGATTTTCCACGCTTTCCTTTTAAATTGCTGATTTTTTATGGGTGCCGGTTGTTTCTTTCTTTCGTATTTTATAATAATCTGCCCTGGTAAGGAAACCCTTTCCAACGCAGATGATGAGCGGACCGGGATGGCCGCAGATACGAGGCGGAGGTATAATGCACCGCGAAACCGAATTAATGACCGTATTCCTGGACCGGCGCGACATCATCGATCACATACATGCCGCGACCATGGGTGGCAATAACCAGCACATTGTCCCGCGGATGCACAATCAAGTCCCAGACATAACAGGTGGGCAGGTCACCGCCCAGCACATGCCATTTCATCCCGCCGTCAAGAGTGACATACACGCCTAGATCGGTTCCCGCATACAAAATGTTTTCGTCTTTGGGATCTTCCCGGATGACATTGACCGGGCCTCCGGGAATATTCCCGGAAATATCCACCCAGGTCCGGCCGCAGTCTGTGGATTTATAGATATAATCGGCAAAGTCATCAACATAACGTCCATTGAGGGTGACATATACTGTCGCCTTGTCATATTCTGAAGCGACGATTCTTGATACACTTCTGTAATAGGGCAGCCCCTCAGTGATATCCGTCCAGGTGTCGCCTCCGTTTTTTGTCACATGCAATTTGCCGTCATCCGTCCCGGCATAGATCAATCCGAATTGAAAGGGAGATTCCGAGATTGAGGTTAGAACCTGATGCGGAATAGCGTAATGGCTTTCCCCCATTTTTTCCGGGTCCTGATAGGACAGGTCCGGACTTATTTTTTCCCAGGTTTCGCCCATGTCCATAGACCGGAACAGGTACTGCATACCGTAATAAACCACCTCATGGTTGTGTGGAGATAAGATGACGGGAACCAGCCACTTGGTCCGCAATTGGGGTTCACCCTCTTTCTGTTCAGGATTGATTCGGTGCCTCACCCACATCCCATCCAGTCCGGGCTGGTACTCCGACCGGCTCAACCGGTTGGTCTGCGATTTGGAGGCGGAATAAATGATGCGGGGGTTTTTGGGGTCGATAGCGATATGGGTTTCTTCTCCGCCCGGGGCGACCACCCACCGGGTCTCAAGGCCCGGCTCGCCCCGTCGCCGGGGAAGCCCGTGGCTGATGTTGACACGCAGCGTCGGATGATCCTGAGCGGATCCGTAGATATTGAACGGTTCCGCCATATCATAAGCGACATTGTAGAACTGGGCCAGATTCATATTATGATGAAAATTTCTCCAGGTTTCGCCGCCGTCATACGAAATATTGATGCCGCCGTCGTTGGCATTGATCAGGTAATCCGAATCCCCGGGACAAATCCAGAGGCCGTGATGATCGGCATGGAGCCCCGGATAGCTGAACGTCCGGAAAGTTTTTCCGCCGTCTGTGGACTTGGACAAGCGCAAACCCATAACATAAATCGTATCCTCATCATTGGGGTCCACCCGGATCTGGCCGAATACCCAGCCGTAGGTTCCACCCCAGCCTTCCATGTTGGGGCTTACTTTTTTCCAGGTTTCTCCCTTATCGTCCGACCTGTAGACTTCCGCCCCCACCAGCACCCGGCCTGTTCTTAATCTTCCATAAGGGTCTCTCTCGCCTTCTTTCGGAGGCCGTCCGGGGTTATGATTGTCGATATAAGCATAAATCACATTGGGATTGCTGCGGGCGAGATCAATCCCGATTCTTCCAGTCAGTTTCAAATCGGGCAGGCCGTTGGTGAGATGCTTCCAGTTTTTACCGCCGTCAGTGGTTTTGAAGATCCCGTCCCCAGGGCCCGGGCGCGGGTCGCTCCAGGGCCGCCGTATGCGGTTCCACATGGACACATAGAGGGTTTCCGTATCTTCCGGGTCCATCACCAAGTCCCAGGCCCCGATACGCTCACTGATATAAAATATCTTATCCCAGGTTTCGCCTCCATCGGTGGTTTTGTACAAGCCCCGTTCCGGATTCTCCGTCCATTCATGCCCGGAAGCGGCCACATACACCACATCTGAATTTTCCGGATGCACAACGATTCTGCCGATAGTATAAGTGTCATCCAGGCCCATATGCTTCCAGGTCTTGCCGGCATCAATCGATTTATATATCCCGATCCCGGCCACGGAAGACCGGAAAATGTTGGCTTCTCCCGTGCCCACCCAGACAATGTCCGGGTTGGACGGGTCCACAGCAATGTCACCAATCGAATCTGTGGCCGCATTTTCCATGATCGGTTCCCAAGTGACACCCGAATTAACGGTTTTCCATAAACCTCCCGAGGCTGAAGCGGCATAGATGATATGCCTGCTCCCTTTGGGAACAGCCACATCCGTGCACCGGCCGCTGATGATATCCGGACCGATATTCCTCCAGCTTATTTCCTTGAAAATGGACGTATCTTTCATGACGGTATGCTGCTTGAACCATTCATGGCGCTTGGCCGGATCCATAGGTTCCTTCTCATACTGGCCTGCTGCCAGCCATTGCTGACTGAAAACAAACCCCAGACAAACAAACGCCAAGACCAAAAATCGAGGGACACTCTTTAAATTCAGGGAATGTATCATCTGTATCTCCTTGTTTTTTTTAAAATATATCACATATCACAGCCAAAACAAACAGCAAATGAAAACAGATCGCATCATTCAAGCCGTATCGAATGGGTCCAAACGGTGTCTCGCAGGAGATCTTACAGGAATACACCGCAAAAGCAGGGATAATGGCGGGGCCTCATTTTGAACTCATCGGGAGACGATTGGAAACGGTCCGGTTGGGATGTTTTGGAATTTAAGCCGTTCCATTCCTCTTTCGCAAATGGTCGATTAAACCGGGAACAGCCAGGGGAACCACATCCGGCAGCATCTTGGGCATGAGGTTATCCATCACTTTAGGCATTAAATCCGGCATCTGCTCGGCCATATAGTCCGGCATATCAATGCGCTTCTTGACCTGCTCCAGCATGACCGGCATAACTTTCGGCATCATTTTGGGGAGCAGCCGCGGGAAAAGCAGCGGAAACACAGGCTTCATCATTGCGAACACGGCATCGCCTGCGATACCCATTTTGCCGATGCCGCGCATCATTTTCCCCATTCCCATGGGCATGGCATCCAGCATCTCCGGCCACATGGCGGACATCAAACCGGCAAAGCCCTGCGGAGTCATCAAACTGATAAACTGATCAAACACACCCCACTGACGGGCCACTTCCGGACTGGGATCCTTGAATTCCTTACCCAGGGCTTTACAGGCGAAGGCGGCCAGATCATGTATCTCCAGGTCCATCTTCTTTTTATCCCGGGTGACCCGGAACTGGACTTCGCAGCAGGGGCAAAGGGCCAACAAACTGTCCGCCTGAATATCCCCGGCTTCCTTCATCCGGATTTCACCGATGCCGGCCGCCACTTCCGGTTCTTTAATCAGGGTGAGAACGCTGCCGCAGCAATGCCCTTCCTGACGGTTGTGTTCCATCTCCTCGAATTTGACCCCTGGAATCGCCTGGATGACACGGCGGGGTTCATCATAGACTCCGGACACCCGGCCGATATGGCAGGAGTCATGCCAGGTGACTTTTTTATGGAGCGGGTGGGTGAACTCAAATTCTCCGCCCTTGATCTTTTCGGAAATCAGCTCGCTGTAATGCTTGACCTGGATCTTATAATCGATGCCCAGCTTGTCCGCCCACTCCTTGTAAGTGTGCCGCCACATCATGTCGCAGGCGGGACAAGAGGTGATCACCGTATTCGCACCGGTTTCCCTGACAGCGGCGATATTTTTGCGCATGATGTCCTCAAACACATCCCACATGCCTGCCACCAGCATGGGTGTGCCGCAGCAGTTTTCCTTATTCCCCACAATCGAGAAATCCACTCCGGCTGCATCCAGCAGGGTGGTGGAAGCCTGGGCGATATCATGCTCGACATAGGAAGCGGTGCATCCGGCAAAATAAACATTGTCCGCTTTAACTCCGGGACCGTGCTTGGCTTTCATCTCATCCGGAAACCACTTAGTCCGGTCTTTGCGGTAGCCGGCCCAAATATTGCCTTCGGCATTAAGCGCCGCCGCCATCATTTCAAAAGGCGGAAAAGTCATCCTGTCATCTTCATGGATGAGTTTTCCTCTCAGTTTCATCCAGGCGGGCTCAATGGGAAGGGCCGCGGAGCAGCGCAAGTTGCAGTATTCACAGGTCGTGCAGACCAGAAAAGTATCCACCATGAACTGGTCCCATTTCACACGGCCTTCCATGTATTCCCGCAGCCAGTACCATTTTCCGCGGGGCGTCTGGCTTTCCCAACCGCGGCCGTAGAACTGGTCGCATTCATCCAGACAGTACCCGCACTGAGAACACCCGTAGGCGTACCAGGCGACATCCGGCGGAATGCCCCGTACGGGCTTGTCCATCCGCTCCCCCACCCGGGTGACCACTGTGTTCCCGAACGGCCGCACCAGCGGCTCAAACACCTTGGCGACGCCGAGAGCCCGGCTGACCGGATTGGATTTCATGACCTTGTCCGGATTCAGCAGATTTTTAGGATCCATGTCTTTTTTAAATTTCTTCAGCCGCAGGCTGCGGCTCCGGCCCATGATATTTTCGATCTCACGGGTGAAGTAAAGGCCGGTGGAATAAGGCCGTCCTCCGTATTTCCCGGCGATTTTCAGTATAGTCAGAACCAGGCCGAAGACAAAATTATATGAAAACTTCCGCTGGTCACAGGGGATAAACCCCAGAATCACCGCTTCAGGTTTTCCGTTGCGGCTTTTGCGGATAATCACCCCTTCTTTAACCACCGGCTGATTGATTTTGTTTTCGATTTCCTCCATGACCTCGCCCAATTTATCCAGCGGCACCACCACTTCAGCCGGAACCAGGGACGGGCCCAAGCGTTTGACCACCATGAATTTAAACCGGTGGTCCCATTCATGTTCGGCGATCTTCTGATCCAAAATTTCTCCCTCGCATTTTTTCACGATTCCAGAAAGCTTTTTCATCACCAAATCCCGGTCTTTCTCCTTAAATGCGATGGTGGAAATATAAGCGGCCGGCAGAATAACCCGCTTCTCCACCGGATGGCCGTGGTGCATCATGAGCGGCGCCCTGTTTTTCATTTCCGCCATACGGGGATTGATGAAAACCACAGACCATACCGGCAGATCTTCATCGATGAAATCCCGGAAAATCCGGGAAACGGTGTGTGCGTCGGGGCAGGCGATGGCCGCCACCCCGATATCCTCCTTTTTCCGTACGCGGAGGGTCACCTCACTGATAAAGCCGGTGGTCCCTTCCGCTTCCGAAATCAAGTCCAGGTCCCGGCCGCGGAATTCTTTGACCTCTCCGCCGGGCACAACCGCCCGGGCGCTGATCACATTTTCCGGAAACCACCCGTACTGATAGGAACCGATTCCGGCCCCCCCCTGAGCCAGCCATCCGCCTACAGAGGAGGAGGGATAACTGGTGGGGTAAAGGCGCACCTCCAACCCGCTGGATTTAAGCTCCCGGTCCAGCTGCTCCCAGGTGATCCCCGGCTGCACCGTGACTTCCTGTCTTTCCGGATCCACGGATAGAACATCTTTCATAAAATAAAAATCCACCACAATACCGTTGCGGGTGGGAATGATCCCTCCATATCCGGATGAGGCCTTTCCTCTTGGAATCAGATTGATTTTTTCTTCAGCGGCCCAGCGCATAAGTTCGGATAACTGCTCTTCATTTTCCGGCTGCACCACCGCGGCCGGAATGGTATTCCCGACCAGCGGTTTAAACAAGCCTGGAACGGCAGCAATATCATGACTGTACATCCGCCGTTCCACCGGATTGAAATTCACCCGGTCCTTGAATGTATCTTGCAGCCAGGCCCGCTCTTTTTTATTCAGCTTAAACATCTTATTTCTCCATCGCCATTTAACCTGACAAATACTATGTATTTTATGTATTATAATACAAATTCAACACATTAAGCAAATTTGATTTTTTGCTGATAATGATTCTCGCTCGATCCCATCAAATCTCCCATCTGGATGACCGCCTCCCCCTTTGGCGGAGGCGGTCCGTTCGAATGAAGAGGCCCGGTGCATTTTCAGCGCCATTCCGAAGGCCGGGTGGATTCTTTTATCTTGCCCACCGGAAGAGAAATCTTGTAGGACTTGATAATTCTTTATATAATTGATTTATTTTTTCCTGTTTGAATTCTTCTGACTCCGGTTTTGGGCGTTTTGGCCGACCGGTTCGGCAGAAAGCGGATTCTCATCCCTTCCTTGCTGATGTTCGGAATCGCCGGGGGAGCCTGCGCTCTGGCCCGGGATTTCAATCTGCTTCTCGGGCTGCGCTTTCTGCAGGGGATGGGGGCTGCTTCTTTGGGTTCCCTCAATGTAACCCTCATTGGAGATCTTTATTCGGGCGACCGCCGGGCCGCAGCTATGGGGTATAACGCCAGTGTCCTCAGCGTGGGTACGGCGAGTTACCCCGCTGTCGGCGGGGTATTAGCCACTTTTGCGTGGTATTATCCCTTTGTGCTTCCCTTGGTCGCGGTTCCTTTGGGCTTTTTGATTCTTTTTTCATTAAAAAACCCGGAGCCGAAAGCGAAGCTGAGCTTCAAAAAATACATGAGCCAGGCCTGGAACAGTATTAAAAGACGCCGGGTAATGGTGCTTTTGGCGGCAAGTTCCATAACCTTCATCATTTTATACGGATCGTATTTAACCTATTTCCCCTTCCTGGCCGGCCGATCCTTCCAGGTTACGCCGTTGATCATCGGGCTGATGATGTCAGTCATGTCCCTTACCACTGCGGTTACTTCCTCACAATTGGGAAAGCTGGCAAAAAAATATTCCAAGAACAATCTCATCAAGACAGGATATGCGGTCTATGGAACCGCGTTGATTGTTTTTCTTCTGGTTCCAAAACTCTGGATGCTGATTATTCCCAGTGTAAACCCTACGGCGATGGCGAAAAAGGTGTGTTCAGAAATAAAGCCATGCCGGTGGGCAGCTTTCCCCCCTATGGTTTCGGATTGTATGACATGCACGGAAATATCTGGGAATGGACCAATGACTGGTATGGTGAATATGATGCGGCTGACAAGGTAAACCCGCAGGGACCTGAAACAGGGACAAAAAAAGTGGATCGCGGCGGCGGATTCTATGATCCTGCCTGGAAATGCCGGTCTGCATACCGCGGCGGCGGCACGCCTCCCGGAAACCGGGGCAGCGGCATCAGTTTCCGCCTGGTGAAATCCAAACAGAAGACATGCTAATCAAACAAATCCCCTTTCACCCTTGATTCTATCGAATCCATCAATCCAACAACTCTTGAGCCTTTGGGCCGAGCAGGAAGGGGATCAACATACCGGGTTCGCGTTATCGATACCCGACTATCAATATACCATTGTCTGCCGGATCCGAGTCAATTTCCTTCTCATTTCGGGTCGGGGCTTCGATTTGCCATTGATCTTCGGGATGACCATGTGGGTGGATACTTTGAAGTGAAAACGACGCTTATCTTTCCCGGTGGTGAACACGGATTGACAACACCGGTGTCACATCGTCAACATCTGGTTCCATCCCTTCGATAGCCCACTGATTCATCTCTGAACTCATCCAGGCATACCCCGGTGCTGAGGTTTTTTATACAAATGGCTCGTTTTTTGAACCATCCCTGCCGCCATGACAGGGATCTACCGCCAACGTCATCCGGAATTCACAGTATTCTACCGGGTGTTTTTTCATTATTTCGAGCAGTTTCTCGGAGAATATGAGGATCGTTTCGAGAAGGAATACGGATATTTCCGTCCAATCATTAAAGATGTTGTTGAAAAATATCTCGATTGCGGCAATCCGATGTGCGGGTTTGCCCGTATCCGGTGTCCGGACTGCGGGGAAGAGCGGTTGTTGATGTTTTCCTGCAAGACGCGCGGATTTTGTCCATCGTGTCATGCCAAGCGCCGTGAGGAGTGGGGCGAGTGGATGCGGGAGGAGCTTCTCCTGGATGCCCCTCACCGTCAGGTCGTTTTCACCATCCCCAAGATGCTGCGTTTGTTCTTCCGCTTCAAGCGAAGGCTCCTCGATTCGCTCTGTCTCTCTGCGGTGAAGTCGCTCATCAGGTTTTTCCACACAGCCACAGGCCGTGAGCTCATGCCGGGTGTGGTGGCTGTAATCCAGACTTTCGGTGATCGCATCAACTTCCATCCTCATATCCATGTCCTTGTGACCGAAGGAGGCAGCTCCCCGGATGGGACCTTCCACCATGTTTCCTGTTTCCAGGATGATGTTATCCAGGACATTTTCACCCACGAAGTTTTCTCCCTGCTTCTGCGGAAAAAGCTCATCGGTCTGTCCCTGGTGCGGAAAATCCTCCGGTGGCGCCACACAGGTTTCAATGTCCACAGCAAGGTCAAGGCTCAGACCAAGAGAGAGGCGGAGAGAGTCGGCAAGTACATGATCCGGCCCGTGCTGTCGTTGAAGCGGTTGTTCTTCGATGAGACAGGGGGCAAGGTCCGCTATCAGCACTCAAGACATGGTTCACAGGAAGAGACGATGGATTATCTGGAATTTATCGCCAGGGTCACGTCCCATATTCCCGACAAAGGTCAGGTCATGGTGCGCTACTACGGCCGCTATTCCAATGCCCACAGAGGGAAGATGCGGAAGGCCGGGGCTGATCCTTCCCATCCTCCCGTCATTGAAGGTGGTCCGACCTATGTGCCCGCCAAAGGCTGGGCCGAGATGATCCGCAAGGTCTATGAGGTGGATCCCTTAATTTGTCCGTCCTGCGGCGGCAAAATGCTGATCATCTCTTTTATCGAAGAACCGAAAACGATCGACAGGATCATCCGTCACCTCGAGCTGTCCTTTAAGGCCGAGCGGCCGCCTCCTCCACAGGTTGTCCAGCAGGAACTCCTTTTGGCAGCCGAGGAGAGGGAGGAATATTTCTGAGGGGCGTTGTGGCTGTTTTTTTATTTATTCGAAGGCCAAGTCTATCTTGAACCTGTTGGGTTGCAGATTTTGTGGATTCCAGGTGACTATTAAGCTGTTGCGCTTGTTGACCTGGATGTGATATTCTTTTTTACCGAGGTCATTGGGGAAAATTGTGATGGATTTGATGCAAGCCCAAAAACGAAATCCTTATCTTTTGTCCTATATGTATAATTCCCAAAATAATCCATGCTGGGGAGGAAAAGTCGCCATAACAAAAAAAGAAGAAATCAAGCCATGTATCTATAGCAGAATTATATTAGGAAAACTTAAAAGAGACAGCATTGAGGATGTATTCCCAAAAATATTGGAGTATTGGTCGATTACAAAAAAAAAGATAGAAAAGTGCAGGGATTGTGAGTTTCGTTTTCTTTGTAGTGATTGTAGAGAAATTGCCTTTCGAGAGAACAAAAACCTATATGATAGCAATCCCTTATGCAATTATGATCCATATTCTGGGAATTGGCAATGAATAACCGGCATCGTCAGCCATGAAATGTGATGAGGAAGATGGAAAATGAACAATATTCTTAAGCTGGCGTTAATAGGTGTTGTTGGACTTGGTCTTGCCGGCATCCTCCTTATTCGAAAAGGAGGGGAGGTTCCTGGTGATGGGCCTGTTCTTATTCACGAGGAAGAGCGGGTCCTGTGGAAAAAAGAGGACGGCGAAAATCACCTCTTCGCCCGTATCAGATTCGATGTGGACGATGAAGAAAACCTCTATGTTCTGGACGAAAGATTGCGCAATATCAGGGTCTTTGATAAGAGCGGATATTTCGTCCGGCATATCGGGAGGATTGGACAGGGTCCGGGAGAATTTCAAAATCCCTGTTTTTTCATTCAGGTGACGCCGGAACAGGAACTCGTCGTTTATGATCAGGCGCCGAGAAAGCTCATTTATTATTCGCTTCATGGCCGATACATCAAGGAGAAATCGGTTTTATTTCTGGGGATCCCGTTTAAAACAAGAATCGATTCGAAAGGTGATCTTGTCTGTTTTTTCAGCGGCTCACCGCCGTCCGAGGAGTTGAAAAAATTCGATTCCCATGGCGAAGTCTTGGGTGAATTCCATAGCCGGGAACTGAAGATCGATATTTATTCCAATGATTTGAAAGTTGCGCAGCCGACGGTGTGTTTTGCCTTGACTCAGGATGATCATATCGTCTGGGGATATTCACAAAATTATGAGATCGAGGTGATCGACCCGGATGGCCGACTCGTAAGAAGGATCGAAAAAAAACGGAAACCCCTCAAGTTCACGGAAAAAGACAAGCGCAAATACAGAACAATGTACGAAGGCATGATCGCACAGGGGGCCGAATTGGTGTTTCCATCTTTCCATCCCTTTTTTGGAGACATCTCAGTGGACGAAAAAAACCGAGTCTTCGTTAGAACATATGAGAAAAACGAAAAGGGGGCTGTCTATTATGACGTCTTTTCTCTCACAGGCGAATATCTCGCGAAAGTTCCGCTGCCGCATGCTCCCCGGTTATGGAAAAACAATAAAGCCTATGCCGTTACCGGCGATGAAGACGGCTATCCGATGATCATCAGATATGCCGTCGAATGGAGATAACCAAAAAGTTCTTGACATTTTTAAGTTGTAACGTCGGATGAACGAGAGAATCATCGCCGTAACGGCGCCGCAGAGAACGGCAAACCGGGACTGCCGGGCCAGAATATAATCCTGCGCCCGAAGATGTTGCCGGGATTGTCAATAAAAGGCCTGCGCTTTACAAAGCCGGGGGGATCGGATAGCCTAAAAACACCTCTTCTCTGAAAGATTTTCGTTAAAATGAATTTATGGGCCTCAAAATTCAATTTACCGGCTCCGCATCAGAAGAGATAGATTTTCTGCAATTCTTCTTTCCAGGGATAAGAGGCAAGGAGATGGATCCTGATTTTACAGGTCAGCTCCCTCACCCTGGCTCCGGTTTTGATGATTCGACAGCGGATGGTGTCAAACCGGGCTGAGGCTCAGGGCGTTTTTTCCTTTCGATTTGTTTTTTTCTCAATATCCAATTATGA
>JAWODN010000089.1:0-6960 GCA_046483285.1 Candidatus Aminicenantota bacterium
CGCCGGTCTTGTAGCCGACGACGCCGTCGACGTGGCAGGTTTCCATGACAAGGGTTTCAAAGGCATCGAGGGTGTCGACGTCGCAGGCGACGATGACCCCGTGATTTGTTTCAAACAGCATCAAACTGTATGCCCCTGTTTGTTTTAGGGATTCTATGATGGAAATCATCTCGGCGACTTTTTCCAAGCCCCGGGACCAGGGATCCTGCTGCCAAAGATAAAGGTTGAAAGCCAGGAAGACGATGGTGACGGATACAAATGTTTTTTTAGCCATAGTTCACCCATATGCAGTCATGATATGATATTATCAAAGGCACCGCCGGTTGTAAAGGCAGGTCTTGCCGGAAAAACAAGGATTGACTTACTATCAACGAACCGTTATATTTCCATAGCATCTTCGCGTAAAAAGGAAAAAATGTTTGGCACCATCGGTCTCCCGGAGCTTCTGGTTATTCTTATCATCGCCTTTCTTGTGTTCGGGCCGAAAAAACTCCCGGAAGTGGGCCGCTCCATCGGGCGGGCCTTGCGCGAGTTCCGCAAAGCCTCAGACGAAATCAAAGGCCGTATCGAAGACGAAATCCAGGCGGATGAATTCCGGGATATCAAGAAGGATTTCAAAGACATCAGAAGCACCCGTTTCGACCTCGATCCGGATAAGGATAAAATTAAAAAACAAAAAGATCCTTATGCCCCTCCCTCCAAAGAGCCCGGCCAAAAGCAGGAAAAGGCCTCTGTAAACAAAGATAAAAAACCTTCCGGCTCTTCCTCGGAATCAGCAGAAGATACCGCCGTAAAATTAGAAGATCATGGGGAAGCCAAAAACAACTCCTGACGAAATGTCCTTTCTGGAGCATCTGGGTGAGCTCCGTAAGCGTATTTTTCGTTCTTCTGTCGCCGTTGTCCTGGCAGTGATTCCCGCATGGTTATTCAGCAAGGACCTCTACGGCATTCTCGAGAAACCTATTCTGAAATACCTCCCTGAAGGAAAGCAGCTGGTGTTCACATCCCTGCCGGCGCCTTTTCTTTTATATCTCAAGGTTTCCTTTTTGGCTGCCGTCCTATTCACGTCCCCATATATATTTTTGCAGGTTTGGCATTTTGTGGCCCCGGGACTTTATAAAAAAGAACAAAAAGCGGTTGTTCCTTTCGTTTTGTTCTCCACAATATTTTTTGTTGCCGGCGCGGTATTCGCTTATTTTGTGGTGTTTCCATTCATCTGCCGGTTTTTTCTGACCCTGGGAGCAGAGTTCGAAGCTATGATCACCGTGGACCAGTACTTCAGTCTGGCCCTGAGAGTCATTCTGGGGCTGGCCCTCGTTTTTGAACTCCCCACCCTGGTGTTTTTTCTTTCCCATATGGGCGTTATCACCGCCAAGTTCATGATCAAATCTTTCAAATACGCCGTGCTGATCGCGTTCATCATCTCCGCGGCTATCACCACCCCGGATATTTTCACCCAAAGCATTGTCGCTATCCCCCTTCTGGCTCTTTACGGGCTCAGCATTCTGATCGCCATGGTTGTGGGCAAGAAACGCGAGCGCAAATTCCGCGAAAGGGATGAAGCCGGGGATCAGGAAGAATAAAAACAGGTTATGAATCATCCAGTCTTAAGTTAACAATCACATGAAACTCATAGGTTTAACCGGCACCAACGGCTCCGGGAAAGGAGAAGCCGCCCTCTTTTTCCAGAAGAACGGATTCGCATATTTCTCGCTTTCCGACGTGATCCGGGATGAGCTGAATCGGGAAGGCCGGCCCTTAAGCCGGGACAACCTCATCCAAAGAGGCAACCGGCTGCGGAAAGACCACGGGGCGGACGTGTTGGCGCGGCGGGTGATGTCCGGCATCCGCTCCGACGCCGTCATTGACAGCATCCGCAATCTGCGCGAGGTGGAATACTTCCGCCGGAGGCCCGGTTTCATCCTGCTGGCGCTGGACGCCCCCCCGGAAATCCGTTTTCAACGCATCCGGGAACGGGGAAGACGGGAATCCGCGGTGACCCTGGAGGAATTCATCCTGAAAGAGCGGGAAGAGATGACGGAAAAAGAAACCGGGCAGCAGCTGGCGCTTTGCATGGCCGCGGCCGATTATCAGATTGTTAATGACGGAAGCCTGGATGACTTGCACCGGCGTCTGGAGAAATTTTTATGAACAAAGCACCGGAACGTATTTCCAAACACCGCTATTATTTGAATATCGCCCGGGAAGTGTCCCGGCGGAGCACATGTTTCCGGCGCTCCATCGGAGCCATCATTATCCGGGATGACCAGATTATCTCCACCGGTTATGCCGGGGCCCCCCGGAAAACCAAGGACAGTTTCGAGCACGGCAATTGTCTGCGCGACAAGCTGGGCATCCCCCACGGTCAGCGCTATGAGCTGTGCCGCAGCGTGCACGCCGAGCAAAACGCCATCATCAACGCCGCCCGGGCCGGGGTGAGCCTTTACGGCGGCGACATGTATATCTATGGAAGCATTTACGGAGAAAAGAAACCCATCAACGCCTTTCCCTGCTTTATCTGCAAGAAAATGCTTATCAACGCCGGGCTCAGACATGTCGTCTGCTCAGCCTCCGGCGGCGGAATGAAAATCTTCAAAATCAAAGATTGGATTGAAGACTGGCAGAAACATGATATTGTGGACGACCGCCTTCAGTACGGACTGCGTTCCGAGAGAAAAAAAACCGGAAAAAGTGAAAAAATCAAGTCAAGTCAAGAAACTTAATGGATCTCTTGCGGCTCCTTGATATTATTCCTTCCCCAGAATGCCGGGATTTCCTAAAAAATAAAAAACAGTTTCATCTGCACAGCCTTCCTACCGAACAACTCCATCCCCTCACTTTAAATTTAAGCGAAACGGTGCGGGAAGACACTTTATCCGGACTGCGCATGCTTCTGGATGTGGATGCCGATATCGCCCTCCGGCTGGAGGAATGGGCGCGCCGGCCCGTCCTCCTGGAGAAGGCGGCGGACATGGTCAAATCCACCCTTCTTTCAGGGCGGAAAATCTACATCTACGGCTGCGGGGCCACCGGACGCCTGGCCAAACAAATGGAAAGCACTTTCTGGAGGCCGTTTTGGAGCCGCGTCCAGTCCGATATCAATGTCCGCGAAAAAATCCGGAACTGGCCCGGAGGGAACCCCGGCGACAGGCTTATCGGAGAAATGACCGGCGGCGACCGGGCCCTGATCAGCTCCCTGGAGGGATTCGAGGATCTGGCGCTCACCGGCCGCCTCCAGCTTCAAGACCACAGCATCACCACGGGCGATGCGGTTTTCTGTGTCACCGAGGGCGGAGAAACCTCTTCTGTCATCGGGGCCATCCTAGCGGCCCGGGATTTATGGAAAAAGAAAAATCCGAATTATGGGAGAGATTCACACCGCTTTCTCTACTTTATATACAATAATCCTGACTCTGCGCTCAGACCGCTCGCCCGCAGCCGAGAGGTCCTGGATGAACCCGGCATCAGCAAAATCAATCTCGCCACCGGCCCCCAGGCCCTGGCCGGGTCCACGCGCATGCAGGCCGCCACCATTGATACTTTTGTGGTCGGGCATGTGCTGCAAACAGGCGCCGAACGCGCCCTGAGGGAATATTTGTCCGATGGGGAAATGCGCCGGCTGGGATTTCTGCGGGAAACACCCCTTGCGGAAAGGCTGACCCATTTTCGAAAGCTGCTGGCCGGAGTCAAGCAAGCCGCGCCTGATCTGGCCAGGCTGACCGAGCGGGAAGCGGAAACATACCTCACCGGCCGTAAATCCACTTATTTCGCCAGCGAAGCGCTGATCACCGTTTTCATCGACAGCACTGAACGCAGCCCCACTTTCCGCCTATACCCCCTGGACACCACACGGCGGAACATACGCCGGTGCTGGATCCAGGTCTGGACATCCGCTTCCTCCCGGGAAAAGGCCTGGGCTGCTTTTCTGGGCAGGCCGTTCCGGGGACTCAGACCGGACTTTTTCCGGAAACCCTTTGAAGAAAACATCTCCGATCCTTATTTGAAGAAAGCGGCCCTCTCAAGCCTGCGCCAGGCCGGAGAGAGCCAGAAAAATCTTTATGATTTTTCCCTTTCCCGGTTCAATTTGGAAAAACGAAAACCGGCCCCGGGGGATACGGGACTGGCCGTGGCCGCAGAGGCGGAACGCCCGCTTCTGGGGCGTCCGGGTTCGGGATTCCGCCGGTTTTTTCATATTCTGGAGAAATCCGGAATTCCGAAAAACCTTCTGGCCGCGGCCGAAAGCCCTCTCGAAAAATGGGAACAATCCCTGCATGCCTTTCCTGAATGGGAGGAGGGGAGAGATATTGCGGTCCTGGTCCCTGTGGATGCCCGCAGTGATCCGATGGGCATAAGCCGGCACTGCGCCCTCAAGATGATTCTCAACGCTCATTCCACCGCGGTGATGGCCCGGCTGGGCAAAATCACCGGCAACAGCATGGTGCATGTCCATCCATCCAATTTGAAGCTTACCGGAAGGGCTGTTCATTTGATACAATTCCATGTGAATAACATTCTGAGCGGACCCTGGTGGACAAAGCGGCGGGGAAAAACGCCCCCTGTGACTTATCCGGCGGCCGCCGCGGTTCTGTTTGAGGCTGTGATTTTCTTGAAAAACCGGTCTTCTCCGGGGCAGCCCGCTGAAGTGCCGCTGTCCATTATCCGCATTCTGGAAGCCTTGCGGCGTTCCGAGCCGGTGACCCAGAATGCCGCGTTGAATATATTGAAACAGCAAGGATTAAGGTCGTATTTAAAAGATGTCTCCGCTTAAAATGACTCTTTCCGCCGCAATGATTTCGCTTGCAGCGGTGATGTTTTTGTTCTCCGGAACGCTTTCTCTTCATTCCGGGGAATCAAACCAGCGGGTCAAGCTGGGAAATGAAATTTTCATCCGCCGCTATCTGGAACCCCTCAAAGGGAAATCCCTGGGTTTGGTAGTCAATCACACTTCCCGGCTGCCGGATGGAACCCCCCTCCCGGACGCCCTGCGGAAAGCCGGATTCACCGTTGCCGCTTTGTTTTCTCCCGAACACGGCTTTTTCGGAGACCGCGAAGGCGGCCGCGGAGTGGAGGACGGCCGTTACAAAGGCGTCCGTATTTACAGCCTGTATGGAAAAAACCGGCGGCCTTCCGCCGCCCGGCTCCAGGGCCTGGATGCGCTGGTTTACGATATCCAGGACATCGGGGTCCGGTTTTACACATACATCTCCACCTTGAAGTATGTGCTGGAAGCGGCGGCGGAACAAAATATCCCTGTCTATGTGCTGGACCGGCCGAATCCTCTGGGAGGCGAGCAGGTGGAGGGGCCGGTTTTGGACCCGCTTTATGAATCCTTTATCGGATCGCTTCCCCTTCCGGTCCGCTACGGGCTGACCTGCGGAGAACTGGCCGGAATGATGAAGGGAGAAGGATGGATCCCGAAAACTGTGAATCTCACAGTGGTGACCATGGAAGGCTGGACGCGCAGCCGGATGTGGGATGAGACCGGACTGGAATGGGTGCCCACCTCTCCTAATATCCCCGCCTTTGCCTCCGCGCTGACGTATCCCGGCACCGGGCTCCTCGGCGGTGTGAGCGTGAGCCACGGCATCGGGACGGAATGGCCTTTTCTCCTGGTGGGGGCGCCTTGGATGGAACCGGAACGGGTTAAAAAGCTTTGGCCCGCGGAAATGTCCCGGATTCTCACCCTGGAGCCGGTGGAATTCACACCCCGGTCCATTCCCGGAAAAATCACCCAGCCTCCGTATGAAAACCGGGCCTGCCGGGGATTCCGGATAGAGGTGACGGATAAGAGCAGGTTCCGGGCTCTGGATTTCACTCTGGAAATGATCCGGGTGCTCAAAACACTTTACCCTGACCGGGTTCGGGTGATATCCAAAAATCTGATCCTTCTTTTCGGAACGCCCCAACTGGAAGAATTCATTAACGGTGATTTGAGTTACCAGGACCTGCTTGGCAGCCTCCGCCGGGACGAAGCCGCCTTCAAACACCGGAGGAAACCGTATCTCCTTTATTAATCTGACTTGCCTGGATGATGAACAGGCGGCCTCGCCGCAGACCCCTTGAGATTCAGTGCTCTCCCACAATCTCTTTGACCCGCATAAGCTGGATCTGGAAAGAACGCTCCATCTCTTCAAGGCGGCCGGATATATAGCGTATGGTTTCTTTAATATTGGGAATAAGAATGTGTTCCAGGGCATTGACCCGGCGCCGGGTGATTTCGATTTCCCGGGATAATGATTCTATCGCTTTCCACAGCCGGGCGATCTCCATTAAATCTTCCAGAAGTTCCTGCATCTTCTTGATTCCGATATCCAGTTCGGCTTCGGTATTGAGAAGATCATAACGGGCAATCTCCAGTTTTTCCAGCCGGAAGCGGGGGACGGAAATATTGAATATTTTTTCTTTTTCCGTGGATAAAATAAGTTCGCCTTCAGGGATCAGTTCATCCAAGTCCGGGCGGCTGTTGCGGCCGCGAACCAGAGCGAAAGAAAGAAAAATTTTGTTTAACTTCTCATCCACTCCCTCCTGAAGCCGGTTGATTTCCCGCATGATCTCCAGAAAGCGGCGCATGATTTCTTCCAGTTTATCTTTGAGCAGCTTATGGCCCCGTTCCGCCAGATTCAGCCGCTTGCGCAGCCGGAGAAGCTCCATTCGGTTGGGATTGACGTTTAATTTCATTATTCCTTAACCTGACTTATTCATAAAAAAATTGCGATGTTTTTGCAATCTTTTTCTTATCAGCGATAAGCATGGTTTTTAATGAAAGATCAAATGGTGATGGGTCCTTCGCTTCGCTCCCCGGGACGACATGCCGCTTTGTCATTGCGAGGCTTGCGCCAGCAAGCCGTGGCAATCCCTTTCTGCCTCGTGAAAGCGGAACCCACCGGCAAGACGAAGCAGTAAGGGATCCCTCGGTGCTTCGCACCGCGGGATGACACACTCAAAGGCACGGCGTGCCTC
>JAWODN010000100.1:0-4272 GCA_046483285.1 Candidatus Aminicenantota bacterium
ACAACCGGATGAAAGGACTGCATATCAGAGAATCCATGGCCATGGCTGCGGGTTCCTTGTGGGCCAACAAGCTGCGCACTTTTCTGACCCTGCTGGGGATCATCATCGGGGTCCTCACCATAATCGCCGTGGTTTCCATCATCCAGGGACTGAATGAATATGTCTACACCCGGATGGCCATGTTCGGAACCAATGATTTTTCCGTTTCCAAATATTCCTTCATCACCATGTCTTTGGAAGATGTCCGGGAACAGCGGAAACGCAAAGATCTGACCCTGGAAGATATGCACTTGCTCCGCAGCCTGTGCCGCTCCTGCGAATATGTCGGCGGTTCGGCCGGCACCAGCCGGACAGTCAAATTTCGAAACCGGTCTCTCCGCAATATTTCCATTCGGGGAGTCACCGAGTATGACCACATGATCGGCAGCGTAACGGAACTGGATTACGGCCATCACTTGCTCAAAGAAGAAGTGGACCATTCCCGGCCGGTCGGCATCATAGGGGCCGATGTGGCGGAAAATCTTTTCCCCCAAGTCAATCCTTTGGGAAAGCGGATCAAAATAGGAGAACGTCATTTCACCGTCACCGGAGTGGCCAAGAGCAAAGGCAAGCTCTTAGGGATGAGCCAGGATAATTTCGTCAACATTCCGATCACCACTTTTCAGAAAATATACGGTTCAGACCGGAGCATCACCATCAACGTGCACACCTCTTCCCAAACCGCCATGAATCAAGCCCGGGAAGAAGTCAGGACGGTTTTAAGGGCCAAACGGCAGTTGGGGTACAATGAGCCGGATGATTTCTCCTTCCAAACCTCCGACCAATTTATCGATTTTTACAAGACCGCCACCAACGGCATCTATTTCGCCATGATTGCGATTTCCTCCCTGGCCTTGGTGGTGGGGGGCATTGTGGTCATGAACATCATGCTGGTATCCGTGACGGAACGAACCGCCGAAATCGGCATCCGCATGTCGGTGGGGGCTCGCCGCATGGATATATTGTTTCAATTCTTGATCGAATCCGCCACCCTTTCCACAATCGGGGGGGGCGCCGGTATTCTTTTGGGGTTTCTCCTGGCAAAAGCGGTGTCAGCCGCCACATCACTTCCCTCCACCGTTGATCCGGTCTCCATCGTTGTGGCGGTGATGGTTTCGGCTTCCGTAGGCCTCTTCTTCGGCATATATCCTGCGAGCAAGGCTTCCCAGCTCAATCCTATCGACGCGTTGAGGACGCAGTTATGAGATTCGGAATTCTCAAAGAAATTTTCCGGATGTCTTTTGATTCCATCCGCAGCCATAAACTCCGTTCTTTTCTGACTCTGCTGGGCATTATGATCGGCGTGATGACCGTTATCGCCATGGTCTCGGTGATTCAGGGATTAAACCGGACCTTTATGAGTGAATTGGAATCAGCGGGAGCCGACCTCATTGTGGTCAGCAAGTATGAACCCGGAATCGTGATGGGAGACCGGCCGGAAGAAGAACGCCGGCGGGAAGATTTAACCTATCAAGACGCCGAAGCCATTCAGAAGGAATGCCCCTTGCTGGAAGCGGTTTCCGTTAATTTGGTTGCGGATATTTTTCAATCTCTCCCTGTAAAATACGGAAACACCCGCGTCCAGGACGTCATCATTATGGGTGTCAACGCGGATTTCCCCCGGGTTCTTTCCGTTTACCTGCCCAGGGCCGGACGTTTCATCACTCAATCCGACGTCAACCACCGCACCCGGGTATGTGTTTTGGGTGCGGATATTGAAACTTCACTGTTTCCGCAGATGAACGCGCTGGGCCGGGAAATCCGGATCGGCCCGGAAAAGTTCACCGTGGTGGGTGTTCTGGAAAAACGCGGCAGCATGTTCGGCCAAAGCCGGGACAACATCGTCGCCGTCCCCATCACCACTCTCATGAAATATTTCCCTTACGACCTGGCCAACATTGAAATCATCGCCACCCCCGCCGGCCATGGCAATTATGACGCCGCGGTCGATCAAATCATCAATGTCCTCCGGCGGCAGCGAAAAGTCCCTTTCGGAGAACCCAACAATTTCGCTGTCTACGGACAAGAAGCCCTTCTGGACTTATACAATCAGATCACCGGAGCCGCTTACCTGGTTATGATCGTGATTTCCTCCATCGGGCTGCTGGTGGGTGGAATCGGTGTCATGAACATCATGCTGGTGACGGTCAAAGAGCGCACCCGGGAGATCGGCATCCGAAAAGCCGTAGGGGCCAAATCCAATGACATCATGAAGCAGTTTTTGATCGAAGCCGTTCTGCTCACCAGCGCCGGAGGAGGAACCGGAATCGCCGTGGGCTTCGCCATCGCCTTTCTGGTGAGAAGCACAACCCCTCTGCCGGCATCCGTAACGCTTTGGTCGGTGGTGCTGGGATTCTCGGTCTCCATGGCTGTGGGGCTTTTTTTCGGGATATTCCCCGCCCGAAAAGCCGCCCGGATGGATCCGATTGTTTCCCTCAGATACGAATGACCGCTCTCGCGGTATCAATGGACACAGGACGTCTCCCGCTCCCATGGCTGCAAAGAAACCATTTTCTAACCTGAATGATGAACGGGTCGAGATTGCCGCAGACGACGATAATTCTTTAATTCAATGTCGTCCCGAGGAGCGGAGCGACGAGGGATCCCTGGCGGCTTCGTATGGGCGGTCGGTTCCGCTTTCACCAGGCAGGAAGGGATTGCCACGGCTTGCTGGCGCAAGCCTCGCAATGACAAAGCGGCATGTCTTCCCGGGGATTGAAACGAGGAGGAATCTGTAGGTGCTTCAGCCAGGACTTATAATGAAAGGAAAAGCAAACAGAAACGTTTCAGATGTCATTTTCAGAAATTCCTTGCATTCCTCTGAAAAAATACTCATAAAAAGACCCTCGCAATTTTTTTATGAATAATTCAGGCTAAGGAATAGGCCGGGATAATTTTATTTATCTGGGTTTTTTCCCGGATATCATGTCACTCGCGCGGCCGGCCGCAGCGGCCAGCGCTTCATCCAAAAGACCGGTTTTTTCGCCGGACATCTCCACCAGCGAAGGGCGGCCGCCTCCCTTGACTTCGATTTTCGCGGAAATCTCCGCCATCAGTTCCCGCATGTCGATATCCAAATCCTCCGACCGCGCCAGAATGATATGCACCCGGTCCGGCAGGGGAATCCCGAATAACACACAAAATCCCTGATTGCGGATAATATTCAGCGCAAGAAACCGGACTTCTTCCGGAGACTTGCCCGGAAAAATTTTTCGAATCATCCTTTTTTCAGCCGCCCGGATTATTTCATCCGCCTCCAAACGGGACCGTTCTCTCCGCAGCTTTCTGTTCTCTTTCTTCAATTCCTTCATTTCGATTTGATATTTTTCCAGCACCGCCGTCATATCCTCAGGCGCGGCGGAAAACATACGGGAGGCTTCAAGAAGCACCTGGTTTTTCAAGCAGTAATCACGCAGCGCCCTCCATCCGCACAAAAATTGAAACCGCAAATTGTTCCTGATTTTTTCCCAGCCGGTGATTTTTATCAACCCGATCTCCCCCGTCCGGCGGGGATGAGTGCCTCCGCAGGCCGTGAAATCAAAATCTTTTATCTCCACGATTCTTAAAGTTCCGCTTTTGACCGGAGGCTTTCGGAGCGGAATCCCTTCGGCGGCCCCTTCCTCCACCAGGCTGGAAAGAATAGGCCGGTCTTCCATCACAACCCGGTTGGAAAGGTCTTCGACTTCCCGAATGCAGTCTTCGGAAATACTCCGGATTCCGATCTCAACCGTGGATGCTTCCTCTCCCAGGTGAAATGACAGGGTTTTCCCCTCCACAATCCGGCAAAAAGCCTGGGATAAAACATGCTGTCCGGCATGCTGCTGCATATGGTCAAAACGCCTGTTCCAGTCGATTCGGCCTTCCACCTGCCGGCCTTCCAAGGTGTGTTCCATAACATGAAGAACTTTTCCTTTTTTCTCGATCACCTGTCTCACCGGTACGCCGTTTATCGTCCCGGTATCCCATGGCTGGCCTCCGGATTCCGGGTAAAAGCAGGACCGGTTCAGCACCACAGCGGGATTTCCTCCCTCTTCCATGCTTTCCACCGCTTCCGCGGTGAATTCGGTTTGATACGGGTTTTCAATATAGAGTCTTTGTGTTGTCATTTTTTGATAAATCCAGAATTCTTTTGGTTAATTTGAAATGGGTTTTGGCCACTTTTTCCAGAATCCCGGGATGGTGTTTCCGCACTAATCTCAGTCCGGTCTCTTCAGAACGGGGAGACGACCCTTT
>JAWODN010000007.1:0-11945 GCA_046483285.1 Candidatus Aminicenantota bacterium
ACCACGGCTTCATGCCCTGCGCCTCGCATCTGCGGCAATCTCGACCCGTGAATAATTCAGGCTAAACGAACGCAACAAACGCAACAAACGCAACAAACGCAACAAACGCAATAAACGCGATAAACGCAACAAACGCAACAAACGCAATAAACGCAATAAACGCAATAAACGCGATCGCAGCAAGCATAACGAGGCACTCCAAGATTCCCGCCGCTCCGCTCTCCAGAATGGCCTTTGGATTATTGTTCATGGTTCGCAGTGTGCTTACACATGATGAATTCAAGAAAAAGAGCGATTTTTCTGTCAATCTTTTCTTTCCGGGGATGTCAAGAAAATCCAATTTATTGGATGCAGTTCAAAAATTTGAATGTCTGGTTGCCTTGAGAAAAAGGGGGGACTTCCTAACCTTCTGTAAATAAAAGCTTTAACAGATTCGTTTATTTTGGTATGTATTTTGCATGTCAGTGAATCAGAAAAAGGGCTGTCAATGCAAAAGGTTAACAAAAGAAAAAATACATTAGTTTTTTTTAATGGAAAAGGGGGGTGGTCAAAAAAAATCAGGTCAATATTTGAGATTGTGAGGCTATAAGAAGGAGTGATGCGTTCACTCCAGGGATGGGGTTTAAGATTTAAAAATCGCAAAGGAGGGTGTTAGATTGCGAAAGACATTAGTTTTATTCTTCGTGTTTGCTTTTCTTTCTGTTTCCATGTTCGCCCAGGTGAGAACGGGGAACGTCTACGGAACGGTCGTTGACGAGGAAGACAATCCCTTGCCAGGCGTCTCCGTTACCCTAACCGGACAGTACACGGCGCCGCAAACGGCTGTAACCGGTGCGGAAGGAAGATTTCGTTTCCTCTCTCTTCCGCCGGCCAAAGACTATGTCGTCAGGCTGGAGCTCGCCGGCTTCAAGGTCCAGGTGGAAGAGGGGATCATCGTCACCGTGGGCGGAAACACCGAGCTTTCCGTCACCATGGAAATGGGGGCGATTGAGGAAGAAGTGACCGTAACGGCCGTCACCCCGGTTGTCGACACCAAGAAGACTTCCGTGGGCACCAACGTCACCCAGGAAGTTCTCCAGTCACTTCCCACGGCCCGGGACCCCTGGGTTGTTCTCCAGATGGCGCCCGGCGTTCTGGCTGACCGGGAAAATGTGGGGGGCACGGAATCCGGGATGCAGTCCACCATGACGGGCAGGGGAGCCTCGAGCGGCGCCCAGAACGTCTGGGCCATGGACGGAGTGGTCATCACCGACCCGGCGGCCATCGGGGCCTCGCCCAGCTACTATGACTTCGATGCGTTCGAGGAGATGCAGATCACGGTGGGCGGAGCGGATGTCACACAGCAAACCGGAGGTATCGGCATGAATCTGGTGACGCGCCGCGGCGGAAACCGTGTCTCCCTGGGAGGCCGGTTCTATTATACGGACGGCACCAAGTTTCAAGGCGAAAACATCACCGAAGAATTCAAACAAGAAGGCCTTATCGACACCAACAAGATCCGGATCATCACCGACTACGGGTTCAACTTAGGTGTCCCGCTGGTGAGGGATAAAGCTTGGGCCTGGGGTTCTTTCGGCGTCCAGGACATTCAGACCGATACCATTTACGGAACACCGTCTGATGTCATGTTGACCAATTTCGCCGGAAAGCTCAATCTTCAGCTTCACCCCAATAACAGGGTTGAAGCCTTTCTCCACGTCGGGAAAAAGGAGATGTGGGGAAGGGGAGCTTCGGCAACCGATCCCGAAGGGGATTATCAGGGCGGCGCCTACCATTTCGGCAGCCCCATCGTTAAGTTCCAGGTGGAGCAGATGTTCGGCGACGATCTCTTCATATCGGCCCGGGGAAGCTGGTCCGACTCCGGCTTCAGCCTGACGCCGATGATGGACCGGGACAAAGAAAACATGATGATTTTCGATTACGGAGACTACAGGTATTACGGAAGCACCTCCCATTACAATGTGAGCCGGCCGCACTATCAGGCTAATATCTCGGCCAACTACTTCAATGACAACCTGTTCGGCCTCAGCCATGAAATGCAATTCGGAGTGGAGCTTTCCGACCGGTCCGCATGGACCGAATCTGTTTACACCGCCAATTCCTACATTTACCGGAACTACACCGGCCGCGGTGTTCCGGTGGCGGATTTAACCGGTGACGGCTACAGGGATGTCCCCCCCGAGAATTTTTACTATTTCCATTACCGCAGGGGGTACTGGCGGGATTACGGAGTGAACGCTTACGCGGGTTACTTCAGCGACACAGTGTCCATAGGCAATTTCAACGTGCTGCTTGGACTGAGATATGACTATCAGGCGCCCCGTGTTAAACCGATTGACATCCAGGCCGTGATTCCGGATGCCAAGCCCTGGCAGGATTATGTGAAGCCTAACGCCATTAACGCGTTTGACAGTCTCTTGCCCGGAATCAGCATCCCCGAGGTGAAAGCCACCACCGAGGACGGAAGCCGTTATGCCTGGACAATGCTTTCGCCGAGAATCGGTTTGACCTGGGATGTGGCGGGTGACGGCAAGACCATCGCCAAGCTCAATTTGGCCCAGTACGGCAACTTCATGGGCGTCAGCGAGGCGGGGTACTGGATGCCCGGCGGTGCAAGCGGCGGAGTCAACACGTACTGGTGGGACCACAACAACGACGGGATGATTGATATCAACGAAGTTTACTGGCTCTACCGCCGAACTCCGGGTAAGTACTACCAGCCTTACCGGATCTTTGACGATCAGGGCAATTTCATCGGCGACGTCGACGATGCCGCCGGAATCTATTGGTACGGGTACGATTACTACGATCCCATGAAATTAGAGGATCCCTACACCATTTTCGACAATGATCTCAACCAATCGAGGACATCCGAAATCATGCTGACGCTGGAGAGGGAAATCATTCCTGATTTGGCGGTCCAGGTCAATGCCTCTTACAGAAGATATGACAGGTATCGCTGGAATCTCAAATACTTTCCTGAGACAGGCGAATACAGGAACCGCAGCTGGTATGTGAGCGCCGGCACGCCTCCGGCCAATCTGCCTGGTTTCGGTTCGACCAAGGAAGCGGCCCAGCACGAATACTATTATCAAATCCCAGAGGCGACGCAGTATTCGCCATGGTCCCGGATGATGATGAGGCCTGATCGCTACAACGACTGGATGGCTCTTGACTTTATTGTCAATAAGAGGCTGTCCAACCGCTGGATGCTGAACGCCAATTTCACCCTCCAGCACCAGGCGTCCCATTATCCTGAGGGAAGCTACTATGACCCCACCAACCTGTGGGCCATAGACGGCAAGCCCTATTCTCCGTATGTCGGGGGCGCGGCAGGAAAGATCAATCAGTACACTTTCTCCAGGTGGATGCTCAAGGCAGGCGGCCTGTGGCAGGCTCCCTTCGGAATCAATGTCTCCTTCAATTTCAACGCCAGGGAAGGCTGGATCATCTTGGAATCCTTAGATCTCGTCGATTACACGATTCCCAATCCGCTGGACCAGGAACACGAACTCTACATGACGGAAATGGGTTCTGACAGGCTTCCGCTTTTCTACAACATGTCCCTGCGGCTGGAAAAGATGATCACTTACGGGGAGTTCGGCCGGATTTACATCATGGGCGACCTTTTCAACGTCCTCAACACCGCAATTGAAAACAGGCGCTACCAGAAGTACCACGGCACCTACCACTACTACGGCGAAGATCATCCCAACAACAGATTCGTTCCCTATGCCAACTACTATGAGCTCAATGAAATTTTGAACCCCAGAGTGCTCAGGCTCGGGGTGAGATTCCAGTTCTGATTTTCCGCACTGAGATCATGAAACGGCCCGCCGCAATCCGGCGGGCCGTTTTTTTTTGTTTTCAGCCCTCCCTGGTATGATAACCGGCATTATATCGAAACCCCGGTCATAAAGGGGTTTGGGAAACCCAGCTTCCGGCGCCCGCCGCCGGACATCCTTTTTTCATTTTCAACTCCAGCCACGCCGGCACTCCGCCCGGCTTATATCTTAATCTGACCTGTTTGTTCGAAAATGCACGTCATTTTCATTTGCCGCAGGCGCCGAATCCGCCATGGGCCATTACTTTATGATTTGCTTGAATCCACCGAAAAATCCGAATACACTATACAAACCGGATAAACCAGACAAACCAGATAAACCAGATAAACGAAATAAACGAAATGAGCATGAATCTCGGGAAAGGTAAGAATGAGAAAGTCCGCCTGAACAAATATTTATCCCGCTGCGGAACGGCGTCCCGCAGAAAGGCGGATGAATGGATTGGCGAAGGCCGGGTCAAGGTCAACCACCAAATCATCAGAAAGCTGGGAGTCCGCATCGACCCGGAATCGGACCGGGTGGAGGTGGATAACCGGGAAGTCCGTCCGGAAACCAAAAAATATATTATGATCAACAAACCTCCCGGCTGCCTGGTTTCGCGCGCGGACAGCTTAAACCGTCCCACGGTGATGGATTTGATCCCGGGAGAGATGCGGACTCTGTTTCCGGTGGGCCGGCTGGATATGAACAGTGAAGGGCTGCTTTTATTAACCAATGACGGGGAGCTGGCCCACCGGCTTATGCATCCCCGGTACGAAATCCCAAAAGAATATATCGCTGAGGTCCATGGATGTCCCGGTGATAGAGAACTTGGCCGCATCCGCCGGGGAGTGATGGTGGACGGCCGGTGCGCTGTTCCTGACGAGGTCCGCCTCCTCAGGAAAAAGCCGGATTCCGCTCTTTTTAAAATCAGGCTGCATGAAGGGAGGAAAAGGGAAATCCGGCGGATGTTCGATGCTGTGGGCCATCCGGTCAAAACCCTGCGGCGGGTGGCTTTTGCCGGCTTGACATTAGGAAAATTGAGACCCGGAGACTGGCGGCGATTGACTCCGGGGGAAATCGGTAAGCTGAGGACGGCGGTCCCGGACCGTTCTTCATCCGGGATTAAACGGGGAGGCTAAAATCTCCGTGCAAAAGGCGGATTTTTTTGATAAGATAGGGAAAACTCAGGGAGGATGAGAGAGTGAATGACATCCGGATTGAAGCCGTAAAAAACAAATCCGAAAAAAATAAATTTATCAAATTCCCCTGGAAAATTTACAAAGATGATCCGAATTGGGTCCCTCCTCTTATTTTAGATATGAAAGAGAAGCTGGATCCGGAAAAAAATTCTTTTTTTGAACATGCTGAAGTGGAACTCTTTGCGGCCTACCGGGGGAATGAACAGGTGGGCCGGATCGCCGTAATTTTGGATGAGGCCCACATCCGTTTCAACAACGAGAACGCCGCCTTTTTCGGGCTGTTTGAGAGCATCAATGACGACGGCGTGGCTTCCGCATTGCTGGACCGGGCGGCTCAATGGGGCCGGGACAGGAAGATGTCCATTCTCCGGGGTCCGATGAACCTGTCCATGAACGATGAATGCGCCTTTCTGCTGGAAGGTTTCGATTCGCCTCCGGTCATTATGATGTCCTATAATCCTCCCTACTACATTGAGCTTATGCAGCAATCCGGAATGAGAAAGGCCAAAGATCTTTATGCTTATCTCATGACCCGGGACCGGGAAACGAAAAAGCGGATCGATGCTGTGGTGGGCAAAGTCAAAAAACAACTGCCGGTCACGCTGCGGTCTGTGAACTTGAAGGATGTTCACAATGAAGCCTTGAGAATCAAGTCCATTTACAATCAGGGATGGGTGGACAATTGGGGTTTTGTCCCCTGGACTGATAAGGAAATGGAGCATATGGCGGAAAAACTCAAAAAATTGGCGGATCCGGACTTGATCATCCTGGCCGAAGCCAAAGGGCAGCCGGTGGGTTTTGCGTTCGGACTTCCCAATTATAATGAGGTGCTGCAAAAATTAGACGGCCGCCTTTTTCCTTTCGGCTTTTTAAAGTTTTTAATCTGCCGGAAAAAAATCAAAGGATTCCGGGCCGTTGTTTTCGGACTGGTCAAGGAATACCATAATACCGGCCTCAGTTATTATTTGTATTCCCAGCTGGAAAAAAACGCTCTCCAAAAAGGTTATCAGTGGGCGGAAACATCCTGGCAGCTTGAAGATAACAAAGCGGTCAACCGTTTTGTCGAATCTGTGGGGGGCAAGCTTTATAAAAAATACCGCCTTTTTGAACGGGATATAAGCCCGTAAGCTTGGGTTTCCCAAGACAGAGGTTAGGTGAAAAACAGCCGGCGCTCTTGTTTGAAGGCACCGGCTGAGTAATAAGGAGGGGCTTATGAATTATGAAAATATCGAAGTCACCAGGGACGAAGGCATCGGGTGGATCACCATCAACCGTCCGGATAAACTTAACGCCTTGAACCGGCAGACCATCCGGGAATTAAACGCCGCGTTTGCTGAAATGGCGGGAGATTCCTCCATCCGGGCGGTTATCCTGACCGGGGCCGGCGAAAAAGCTTTTGTTGCCGGTGCGGACATCAAAGAGCTTTCCGAGTTGGGTGAACAGCAGGGCCGCGAGTATGTTTTGGAAGGTCAGGAATTGACCAAGATGATTGAAAACTTGGACAAGCCGGTCATCGCCGCCATAAACGGCTTTGCGCTGGGAGGCGGCACCGAATTGGCCCTGTCCTGCCATATCCGTATCGCATCAGAAAATGCCCGCATGGGCCAGCCTGAAGTCAAATTGGGATTGATTCCGGGATTCGGAGGGACACAGCGGCTTCCCAGGCTGGTCGGAAAAGGGGCGGCCATGGAATTGATTCTTTCCGGTGAAATTATTGACGCGGCAGAAGCCTGCCGTATCGGCCTGGTCAACCGGGTGGTCGATTTGAATGAACTGAGATCCGCCTGCCGGAAACTCGCCGCCGGAATTATTGCCAATGGGCCGGCAGCCGTGGCCAAAGCCATTAAAGCCGTTAATCACGGCTTGGACAGGCCTTTGCCGGAAGCTTTGATACTGGAAGCTGAATTGTTCGGAGAGTGCTGCCGGACACAGGACAGCAAAGAAGGAACCCGGGCGTTTCTTGAAAAACGCAAAGCCCGGTTCCAGGGAAAATAGAGGAGCCGCCGATGGAGATATATCAAGGACAGCTGAAAGCGGAAGGTCTGAAGCTGGGATTGATTCTAAGCCGTTTCAATCAGTTTTTTTCCCAGCGGTTATTGGAGGGAGCCCTTGACGCCTTGGAAAAATTGGGAGCGGAACAAGAGAACATCTTTCTTTATAAAGTTCCGGGTTCATTTGAGATTCCGGTGGTGGCCAAGAAACTGGCCCGTTCCGGAAAAGTGGACGGCATTCTGTGCCTGGGCGCTCTGATTCGCGGAGACACGCCTCATTTTGATTATCTGAGTGCTGAGATCACCAAAGGGCTGGCGCAAATTTCCATGGATGATTCTATTCCTGTCTCTTATGGTATAATCACAGTTGAGACGATTGAACAGGGTATTGAACGCTCCGGGGCCAAGGCCGGAAACAAGGGATATGATGCCGCTATGGCATTGGTGGAAACCCTGAGCTTGATTCAAACAGCAAAATTGAAATAATTCCATTGACTTGAGGGGATGCCCCCGGGATTTCATTTTTGTCATCACCCGGTATGCTCCTTTCTATCACCTCGAGAGAGCGGTTTTCTAACCTGTTTTTATGAATAGTCGACCATGAGCAAACGAAGACATGCGCGGGAAAGCGCGCTGCAAATTTTATTTCAATTTGAGTTCGACGGGAGTTGTTTGGATGCGGTTATTGAGAAATTCCTGGCCGTTCGCAAAGCAGATGAAAAGGAGCGGAAGTATTGCCACTATCTGGTTCGCGGAGTGACCGATCACCGCGAGGAAATTGATGCTGAGATCCAATCCCTTTCCAAAAATTGGAAAATTTCGAGAATGGGTCTTATAGATCGCAATATATTGCGGTTGGCCGCTTTTGAACTGATGTATGCCGATGATTTGGCGGCGGCGATTGTCATTAATGAAGCTGTTGAAATCGCCAAAAAGTTCGGCGGGGAAGGTTCGGCAAACTTTATCAACGGAGTCCTGGACAGCTTGACTAAAAGAATCAAATCCAGGCAGGGGAAACAAGAGGAAATGCCATGAGTGAGCAAGATAAAAGAGAGCCATTGAAATCAGGCGGACCGATGGCGCAGGAAAAAGTGCGTAAAGAAAAAATGAAACAGCTGGGCCACAGAGGGATCGATCTGTTTCCGCATAAAGTGAAGGTGACACACTCCATCAGGGAGGCCCTGGAAATAGGCGAAGACACGGGTGAAAAAGAGTTGGAGGACAAAAAAGTACGGGTGGGCACAGCCGGCCGGATCATGTCTGTGCGCAAAATGGGACGGGCTGTTTTTTTTCATTTGGGTGACAGCCAGGGGCGCCTTCAAGCCTATCTCCGAAAAGATCATTGCGGAGAAGATGTGTTTGAGACTTTTTCACTGCTGGATATCGGAGATGTGATTTCGGTTGAGGGTCAGATTTTCCGGACCCGCACTGGGGAGTTGACGGTGTTGGTCGACGATTTGACTTTTTTAGCGAAGTGCCTTCATCCGCTTCCGGAGAAATGGCATGGGTTGAGGGATGTGGAGCTTCGCTACCGCAAGCGGCACCTGGATTTACTCATGAATCCTGAAGAGGCGGACGTTTTCAGAACCCGCAGCCGGATGATCTCCTTGATCCGGGATTTTTTTAATCAAAAGGGTTATGTTGAAGTGGAAACACCGATGATGCAGGCCGTTCCCGGGGGAGCCCTGGCGCGCCCGTTCGCCACTTTTCATAAAGCCTTGGGCATAGAGCTTTTTTTGCGGATTGCTCCGGAATTGTATTTAAAGAGGCTGGTGGTGGGCGGCTTGAATAAAGTCTATGAAATCAACCGTAATTTTCGCAACGAAGGCATCGATCAACAGCATAATCCGGAATTCACCATGCTGGAATTTTATGAAGCCTATTGTGATTACAATGATATGATGAGTTTGAGCGAAGAGCTTCTGGTTTTTTTGACACAAGAGCTTTTCGGAAAGGATCAGATCGACTACGGTGATCACACTTTGTCTTTCAAGCGTCCGTGGAAAAGAATTAAATTTATGGACGCCATCGCCCGGCACAGCGACTTTTCCGGGGACGATCTGAAGAGCCGGGATTTGGTCATTGCCGCGGCTTCGGAAATGGCGGAGGAAGGCAGCCGGTTGTCTTATGGAAAGGCCTTGGATGTCCTTTTTGACCGGTATGTTGCGGGCAACCTGATCCAACCGACATTCGTCATCAATCCACCCAAAGAGATCTCTCCGCTGGCCAAGGCTTCCCGGGACAATCCGGAGGAAGCGGAGCGTTTCGAGCTGTTTATAGCCGGGATGGAGGTGGCCAATGCTTTCAGCGAGCTGACCAACCCCGCCGAGCAGAAGATGAGATTTGAACAGCAGGCGGAGCTGAAAAAAAAGGGGGATGAGGAAACCCATGCCATCGATTTGGATTATGTCTCTGCTCTGGAGTACGGAATGCCTCCCGCAGGAGGGGAAGGCATCGGTATCGACAGGCTGGCCATGATTTTCACCAACCGTCATTCCATCCGCGAGGTCATTTTATTTCCTCTTTTGAAACCTAAACTTAATGAAAAAGCCTGAGGAATATTTGCAAAATGGGGTATGAATGGTTTGTCGCCAGGCGGTATTTAACAGCGCGCCGGAAGCAGGCTTTTATTTCCGTCATCACCTCTATTTCTGTTCTGGGGATCACCATCGGGGTCATGGCATTGGTCATTGCGATCGCCCTTATCACCGGTTTCCAGGAGGATGTGCAGGATAAAATACTCGGGTCCACCGCCCATATCATGATTTCCGAGGTGTCCGGGGAGGGGATCCGTGATTATCCGTCCCTGATGCGGAAGGTGGAGGAGTTGCCGGCGGTGACCGGAGTTTCCCCGGTGGCCTATGATACGGTTTTATTAAAAGGCCCCCACAAGAGTTCCGGGGCGGTGCTGCGGGGTTTGGATTTCACCCGGGAATCGGCGGCCGCCCGGTGGCGGGGAGTATTGGAAAGGGGCGGCCTGCCGGGGGAATCCCTCGGCAGGGAAGGGGTGATCCTGGGCTGGGATATCGCTTTCAATATCGGGGCGGCGGTGGGAGATGTGGTCACTGTGATGGCGTCTTCAGACCGCTTAACTCCAATGGGGATATTTCCTAAAATAAAAAATCTGCAGGTCACCGGAATTTTCCGCACCGGTCTTTATGAGTATGATGCTTCATCCGCCTTGGTGGGATTGGAAACAGCGCAGAATATTTTCAACCTGGGGGACCGGGTCAATTTGATGCAGGTCCGGATTAAGGAGATTTTTCAGGCTTCCCAGGTCCGTGAAAAAATAAGGGAAGTTCTTCCTCCTGAAACCTATGCCTCCACCTGGATGGAAATGAACCGGCAGTTGTTTTCCGCTCTGAAATTGGAGAAACAGCTGATGTTTTTCACCATAACCTTGATTGTTCTGGTGGCCTCTTTGAACATTATCGCCACCCTGATTTTGATGGTCATGGAAAAGACCCGGGATATCGGAATCCTTATGGCCATGGGAGCGACTTCCCGCAGCATACGGCGGATTTTTTTCTACCAGGGAGCCATGATCGGAGTTCTGGGGACGTCACTGGGAACCGTGCTGGGTTTGGGGTGGTGCTGGCTGGCTAATACTTTTGAATTGATCAAAATTCCGGCGGATATTTATCAAATTCCTTATGTGCCCTTCAAAATCGGGGTACTGGATTTGGCTGTGATCATAGGAGTGGCCTTGCTGATCAGCTTCTTGTCGACTCTTTTTCCTTCTTACCGGGCCGCTAAAGTGGATCCTGCGGGAGCATTGAAATATGAGTGAAGAAAAAGTGCTGGTCATTGAAAATCTGCGGAAAGAATATCCCTTGCCGCATGGCAGCCTGTGTGTTTTTGATCATTTGAATTTCGAGTTAAAAAGAGGGGATCTGGTGGCGGTGATGGGAGTTTCCGGGGTGGGAAAAACCACCCTGCTCAATCTTTGCGGAGCTTTGGACCGCCCTGACTCCGGACGGATTTTGCTTTCCGGAGAGAATATTTTTTCCGGAAGCGAGCCAAAAAAAGCACTTATCCGCAATACCCGGATCGGTTTTATATTTCAGTTTTTTTATCTCTTGCCGGAGTTCACATCATTGGAAAATATTTTTTTTCCGCTTCTCATCCAAGGAATTTCTCGAGGCGAAGCCGAAAAAAGAGCTGAAAAACTTCTGGCGGAAGTGTCCCTTTCCGAAAAAGCACAGCAGCGTCCCAGCCAGCTGTCCGGTGGGGAACAGCAAAGAGTGGCCGTCGCCCGCGCGCTCATCAATGAGCCCCGTCTTCTGCTGGCGGATGAGCCGACCGGAAACCTGGATTGGTCCACCGGGCGGAAAATCCTGGAATTGATAAAAAACCTTCACCGGAAAAAGGATCTTTCCTCCATCATTGTCACTCACAGTGAGAAAGTCGCCCGGTTTTGTGATAAGGTCTATCTCATGGAATCCGGCCAATTGAAACTATTATCCCATTTGGGGGGTTAAAAAAGGTGAACTTAAGAAATAGCGGGAAGGGTTCAATCTTTATTTTTAAGAACGAATATGGTATAAGGATAGTATGATGAAAAGGTATATCGTATTGATTTTGCTGGTCTTTATTCCGTTTTCTCTTTTCGGTCAGGAAGTGATCGAGGAGATTGAGATCATCGGCAATGACCGGGTGACCAAAGAGACAATTAAATATTACCTTTCTTCCCAGGAAGGTGATTTTTACAGCCCGGAACTTTTGCGCAAGGATTTCCGGGTGCTTTGGGCGACGGGTTTTTTCTCCAACATCAGGATGGAAGAAAAAATGGGGGAGTACGGCGGGATCGGCGCCGCCGCCGAGGCCGGTCAGGTCATTGCAGACTTCATCGTGAGCAACGACAACGAAGCGCTGTTCGCGGTCCAGCCCGATATCGCCAACGATGGCACGCTCAGCTTCGAGCCGGC
>JAWODN010000064.1:0-16762 GCA_046483285.1 Candidatus Aminicenantota bacterium
GGCCCGAAATTTGATTTTAAGAAAAACCTCTCCTCTGAAGTCAATATGTAGGTTATTTAATTAATTACTCTTCACTCATTTTTGGGGGGACTCCCAAAAATCACACTTGTTGTCATGATAGCAATATGTTCGGCAGGTCGGACCCGAATATGGGAATGATATGCATCAATACAGCGAAGGTGTGGAATACCTGCTTATTAACGGCCGCCTGATGCTGGATGAGGGCGAATAGGGGCGAATACACCGGCGAACTCCCCGGAGAGGTGCTGACCCATACATCCGTCGGATACTCTTTCGAGATTTCTTTTTGGTTGGTAATAACAGCCACGATTGTAACCGGAGAGTATTTATTTCCAATATCACTTTGAATAATCACACACGGCCGTGTTTTCCCGGTTTCAGATCCTCGTATTGGATCGAGATCTACAATAACCACATCCCCCCTTTTAATCTCCTTATCCATCAAAGATTTTCTCCATCAACATATTTAAAGTCTTCGCATGTTTTTTTATTTAACTCAGCTTTGGCTCTATATCCTTCTTCCAATCTTTTTTTTAGCTTTTCCCTTTCTATTTTTTCTACTTTTTCTTTGGCAGCATCTCTTATGAATGAGCTGAAATCCGTGTCTTCTTTGACTTCGGAGATTCTTTTTAATAGATCAACCGGAAAATAAACATTCTTTCTTTCTGTTTTTTTCTCACTCATATGTTTTCCTTAAGATGTTTTTAGTATACATAAATTATACACCTTGATATACGCACATATATACATCTTTGCAATAAGTAATAAAGGGGTGATATTAAAACAATCGGATTTTCAATCCCGCGCGAAGAACTGGGCCGCTGAGATTGAAAGCGCCCGCTTCGTTTACAGGCTGATCCGTTCGGGTCCATGTTTCTTCAGCGATCAGTTCTCCTTCGATGTAACTCCAGCTTCAGTCTTTTCTGTTATCCGCAAAGAATGTGCCCCCTCGAAGATCTCGATAATAAATCCCCAGCAGCAGTGCCAAATCCCGGCTGAGCCGATACTTCCCTTCCAAACCAAATGAATACCCAAACCGGTTTTTCCGGGCTTTTTCATAATTTGATTCCCAAGTTGAATCCCGCCTTCTGCCGTCCGGATGCAACGAAGAAGAATACGATTCACTGTTGTTTTTTAGGGTCATGAAATTATAATGAATAGCCGCAAATAGACTGCCGGACAATGGTCCGCGAGGTTTTTGATCTGGTCCATGCATCAAATTTTTTTCTTATAAACTTCCTTGCGATGACCGATTCTAAGAATAAGGACATCATTGTCAAATATTGCGAATATGACCCTGTACCGGCCGACTCGGTACTTTCGGAGCCCCGCAAATTTCCCCTTCAAAACAGTAAAAGCATCCGCGTTTTCCGATAGATCCGCTTCAATTTTATCTAAAATACGGCGGCATTCCTCTTCGGGGATTTTTTTTAGATCACGACGGACGGACTTCTTATAAACTATATTAAAGGCCAAGAGATTTTCTCATTTCTTTACTGGAAATCACCCGATCTGATTTATCATGAAGCCGGTCAAGTGCAATTTGAAGATCAGCATAATCTTCAATGTATGATTCCAACGCTTTTTGAATGATATAGGAACGGGGCCTCTCTGTTTCTTTGGATATGTTCTCAAGCTCATCCGATAGTTCTTTTGAAAGCCTGACAGATATGACTGTACTCATTTGTGTCCTCTTGTAATTTTTGTATTCATTGTATACTAAGTGGGTCTAAAAGTCAATTTTTCTTGCATGGGAATAAGACCACGTTATTGGCTTATTGGCAGCTTGGCTGACTTATATTATTGGAAAAAAAGAATTTATAATATGCCTTCCCCTGATGGATTTTCGTTAAAATAAAATAATAGGCCCGAAATTTGATTTTAAGAAAAACCTCTCTTCTGAAGTCAATATGGAGGTTATTGAATTAATAGATGTTAATGCGGCCGGACCGCAAACACGGCCCAAAATTCACACCCCCTCCATCTTGTACAGCTCCTGATGCTGTGATATAAATTAAAAAGTGAAAAAAACAAGACAGCATCGATGTCCTCGCCCCGGTTTATCAATATTTGAAAGAAAAAGGCTTCAAGGTAAAGAAAGAACATGTTCTGATCAAGGGAGTCCCTGTTCAATTCATCCCTGTTTACAATGATCTTGTGAAGGAAGCTGTACAGTATAAATATCTCCACTTTAAGGAATTGTACTTTGATGCAAAATAAGAAGGCTATTGAGAAGATTATCAAGGAAAAAGAACAGAGAAGAAAAGAGCTGTCCGAATTATCATTCAAAAAAAAAGTTCATATTCTTGTCGAGCTTCAAAAGATGGCTGAAGGTGTAACAAAGCATGATAAAACTGAAAAACGAATCATCTGGCAGATTTGAGATCTTATCTTATCTCTTATAATATATTCATCGGCCCCCGACGCAAAGAAGGAGGGTTGCGCAAAGAAGGAGGGTTGAATCAATTAAAGGAAAAGAATGATGACAAAAAAAACCGCCGCACTTCGAGCTTCGATAATACTTATAATTCTGACTTTTATTCCTTTACAGCTGGCTGCTGATACCATTGACGACTATATTGCAGAACAGATGAAGGATAAAAATATCCCGGGTCTGACATTAGGGGTCATCAAAGACGGCAAAATCGTTAAAGTCAAAGCCTATGGTCTTGCAAGCATTGAATTAGATGTGCCGGCTTCCATAGAGACGGTCTATCAGCTTGCGTCTACCACAAAGTCATTCACAATATGCGCCATATATAAACTCTATGAAGAAGGAAAATTAGACCTTAACGACAGCGTTTCTAAATTCCTGCCTGATCTTCCTTCAGCCTGGGCGGAGGTAACCGTGCAGCACTGTATATCTCATACTTCCGGCCTGCCCCCAATCTTTGAAAATTCGTGGGCTATACCGGAAGAAAAGACCAGAAGCAAATTATTGAAAAATGTTTTTAAAAAAGAAATGGTCAGCAGGCCGGGCGAAAAGATTGCATATAATCAGACGGGTTATGTCCTGTTGGGAATGGTCATTGAAAAGGTAACCGGCATGGGGTTTGAAGATTATCTGCAATCTGCATTTTTTAAACCCCTGGAAATGACGTCTACGCAATTTGGAGATTACCGGGAAATCATCAAAAGCCGTGCTTCGATGTACACCAGAATCAAATCTTTCAGCAAAGAGAACATTGAGATATCGAAAGATGAAATCTTTACCACCTATGGAAACGCCTATGTGTACAAGCCGTATCTGCACCCCTGCGCCGGTCTCAACAGCACGGTTGGAGATCTCATCAAATGGAATCTGGCTTTGGACTCTGATGAATTGATTACGCAGGAGTCTAAAAACAGGATGTGGAATCTGGAGCTTACAGAGGAAAATTCCCTTAAATTATCCGATAAAATGAGCATGAGCGGCGGCTGGTTCGTCTACAATCATCCTCAATATTCCGGAATAGGAATCAGCGGCGGAACATCGAACGGCTATTGGCGGTTCCTGGATGAAGGCCTTACCATTATTCTGCTCACCAACTGCCAGGCCATCGATCCTAACGGCATCATTCTGGGATTGGCGGAATTGGTCCGCGGAAAAAATGACTTTCAGCATTTCAATAAATCACCTCAAAAGGAAATCGAGTAGGCCCGGCCGGCCCGCTCCCATTCCTCAAGGCTCATCAGCTCTTCCTATAATATTGATTACAGGGCCGGTGATGACATTCATTACAACCAACCGGAATGGGTGGCCGGAATCAACCGGATTCAGTGGCCGGATTGAATCGGAATCGGTGGCCGCTTTCAACCGGAATTTCTATGTATTGGCAGCTTGGCTGACTTATATTATTGGAAAAAAAGAGTTTATAATATGCCTTACCCTGATGGATTTACGTTAAAATAAAATAATAGGCCCGAAATTTGGTTTTAAGAAAAACCTCTCCTCTGAAGTCAATATGGAGGTTAATGAATTAATTACTTTTCACTCATTTTTGGGGGGACTCAGGCCTAGGTATTCTTCTGATAACAAATATCTTAGGTTGAAATATATGTGGTTTTTCCCCTTAAAATAAATAGCCTTTTCGGCCCCCAAAAGGACCGATTAAGGCTTAAATAACCCCAAAAATCACACTTGTTGTCATGATAGCAATATGTTCGGCAGGTCGGACCCGAATATGGGAACGACTCGAATATGGGAACTACCATCATCAAAAGGAAATCTATCATAGGTTTCGGAATGAATCAATGTGAAAACCCGGTAGGAGGCGGGGGCGCGCATTTGGCACGCGGAGAAGAATCGGGGCCATTCTGCCAGTAATTTTTTATCAACGGAGAATCTATCTTTATGTATTTACATCCCGGTGCATATTTAGTATATTAGCAGTAACTTATTTAAATTTGAGGCGGCTGATTTAAATGGATAATTATATGGACGAAAACACAGAAGAACAGGCCGTTCTTTTCAGAGCTCTGGCAGCCCCCACTCGCCTGAAGCTGGTGAAATTGCTTTGCCGGCAGCGCAAACCCAATGCTCTATGCGTGAATGCGCTTGCATGCCGGTTAGGTATAAGCCAATCCGCTGTTTCCCAGCATCTCCGGGTATTGAAGGCCCTGGCGCTGGTAAAAGGAGAGAGGCGGGGGTATCGAGTTCACTACTCTATCAATCCGGAGACCATTAAGCATTTTAAGATGTTAGTTTCTTCGGCGCTGACTTTAGAAAAGGAGGCGGATAAAAATAATGATAGGCATGAGGGCTGACAGCTCAATGGCCATCCGGGTATCGAATCTTACAAAAAAATACAATGACTTGACGGCTGTTGATAGCATAAGTTTTGAAGTACGGAAAGGTGAAATATTCGGGTTTATTGGACCGAACGGAGCCGGGAAAACCACCACGGTTAGGATGTTAACCGGAGTTATAAAGCCGGCTGAAGGAGAAGCTCTGGTTATGGGATATGAGGCCGGCACCCTGAAAGCAAAACAGGCGGCCGGAGTGGTCCCCGAGATGGCCAATGCGTACGCGGATCTTTCCGGGTGGAAGAACATGAATTTAATGGGAAAGATATACGGGATTCCCAAAAGTGTCATTAAAGATAGGTCCGAAGAATTGCTCAAAAAGGTGAATCTTTATTTGAGGAAGGACGAACCAGTGAGAGCCTATTCAAAAGGGATGAAGCAGCGTCTCATTCTGGTTATGGCCCTTATCAGTGACCCTGAGATTATCTTTCTGGACGAACCTACGGTGGGGCTGGATGTCCAGAGCACCCGGATGATCAGGGGTTTTCTTCAGAAACTCAACGGCGATGGCAAGACCATATTTTTGACCACACACCAGATGGAAGAGGCGGATCAACTTTGCAGCAGGATTGCCATAATAGATCGCGGAGTCATTGTTAAGATCGATTCGCCCGAAAAAATCAGAACAGCCATCAGAGGGATGCACTCTGTCGAAGTCAGTTTTGACCGTGTGGTTGATCATCGTTTTCTCAGTTCCTTGGCTGAAGTGAAGTCTCTAAAGAAGACTGGGGATAAATACCGGCTCTATACCGAAAATCCGGGAAAGACAGTGGTTTCATTGGCAAAACAAGTTTCCGCCATGAATATGTCGATAATGTCTTTGAATGTCCTCCCGCCTTCCCTGGAAGACGCTTTTTTGGCTTTGATCGGGAGAAGGGAATAATGGGCGATGCGGCATTACTCTATCAGCAGGCCAAGCGCACGTGGATAATAGCCTGGAAGGACATTCGTGTCTACTATTCCAAGGGTCCTGTCGTCATATTCGGAATCCTGTTTCCCATTTTTCTGCTTCTATCTTTTGCGGTAGGCAGGGATCTGTCCCTTGGATTCCTGATGCCGGGATTGTTGGGTATGGTGCTCTTTTTCACGGCAACTTCCATATCGCCGGCAGTAGCGCCCTGGGAGACCCAGGCAAGGACCCTGGAACGGTTGATGAGTTCTCCTCTGACAACTTATACAATCATCCTGGGAGATATCGTGGCGTCTTTCGTGTTCGGGGTGCTGATCTCTTTAATACCTGTGTCAGTGGCGGTAGGTCTCGGCATGCCAATCAGCCATCTGCCGGTTTTGCTGCTCGGGATTCTTCTGGCCGGATTTTGTTTTTCATCGCTGGGATTAATTTTCTCCGCTGCACCCACCAGCATGCCAAGCACCATTATGATGATCTCGGCACTGGTTAAATTTCCCGTGGTTTTCATCAGCGGGATTTTCATTCCCGTTGAGCAGCTTCCTGAATGGGGGAGAATCATTTCTTTTATTTCCCCTCTGACCTACTTTACGGATATAGCCAGGCATTGTTTTCAAAATCAAGGGTACCTGCCTTTGGAAATCGATTTTCTGGTTCTGGCGGCTTTTACTGTATTGTTTTTGCTGTTCGCATTGAAGATTCATGAAAGAACCATGCCTAAAAGAATATGAAGACCCTTTTGAAATCTGTCTGAGGCCGCATAAGTATTGGATTTAGAAAGAATTGTGGTTTATAATATCCGCATATTACGTATTTCCAAATGAACAGCTTAAACATTGATAAGAAAAAACTTGCCTCGCTCTGCCCGAAGTACGGCATTCTGCTGGTTGTGCTGCATGGATCTTATGCAGCCGGCCGGGCAGGTAAAAAAAGCGATATAGATATCGGCATTCTGGCCGGTCAAAAATATGATGCTGAAACCCGGATGAGCCTTTTGAATGATTTCAGTGATTTATTCGGGGATAAATTCGACCCGGTCTTCCTGAATGGAGCGGAACCTCTTATTTCCTATCAGGTGGCGATTCATGGGAGGCCCTTGTATGAAAAAAGAAAAGGCCTGTTCCAGCAATTTCAAATTCAGGCAGCCGCCCGGTACCGGGATACAAAAAAATTCCGGCAAATGGAAAAAATGTATATAAAAAAGGCCGTCGATAAAATATAAACCATGATTGATGCGGATTTAATAAGACGAAAGATTTCCCGGCTTAGTATGTATCTGGGAAAGCTGAAACCGATCGCAGACCTGTCATTTTCAGAGTACGCATCTGATTTTTATAAGAAAACCGCGGCTGAACGGCTCATTCAGCTGATTGTCGAATGCGCTGCCGACATCAACAGTCATGTCATTATCGAATCGGGCGAGCGGCCCCCTGAAGATTACAGGTCTTCGTTCACAAAAGCGGCGGAATCGGGGCTGATCGATTTTGAACTGGCGGATAGATTAAAGGGTTCCGGAGGCATGCGAAATATTATTGTCCATGATTATATGGATGTGGATGATAAAAAAGTTTATGAAATTCTGCCTACCGCAATAGCGGAATATAAAGAATATATTCGTCAGGTTGACGATTTTTTATCCCACTGAACGTCTATGGACTCCCCCCACTTTTGTGGACGGGTTATCATTTGGAAGAAACTTTTCGTAAAAGTGCCTTTAAAGATGGGACCTTTGTCGATCAGCTGGTGTATGCTGTAGTGATAGATAAATGAACACGCAGCCGGAATCACACTATTTTGAATTTCAGGCGTCCCCCGGCAATGGCTGAAGCAAATAGCCATCCCGCCCAAAAGCATGTTCCACATGTTCCGGTATTTCGGATACGGATTATATGTGGGAATGAAGCAGGTTTAGTGCATTTTCTTTAGTCAACAGGCTAATATCCAGCGGCCTTTCCAAAAAAGGACGGACATCCTCAACGGCCCGATTCCAGTCAATGGATTCAAGCTTTTTTGCCAGAACACCGGCCCAGTTATTTCGATCCAGCTTCGAAAAACACCGCTTTCCTGGAGAAACTGAAGGATCCGTGCCTGCAGGTATTCACGGACCAGGTTACGTGCCTGCAGCGGATTGAATCGGGGCAAACAGTTCCTCTGTGATTTGGTAATTGTCAATCTGCGTCTGTGTCGGGGCTGATGGGGAATTCCAATTTCCAAAAGCGTTTATCATCCGGTTTTCCTATTCTTCCAGGACGAAATTGATGAGATCAGCTCGAGTGTTAGAGGGTAGTTCAGATGAGAAATCAAGGCCGATAAACGGCGGCAGCCGCGATTGTGAGCGGGGAAGCCGCCTGCGGAAGGAAATTTTATGAAATTGACGGGAAATCGTCATCAATGGTAAAATTCCTTTTCCCAGAAAAGATGACAGAGGGGAGTCAATGAAAAAATATGCCGCAATCCTTATAACAGTCCTGACGGCCTTTTCCATTCAATGTCACAGGGCCGGGAACGATACGGACCGGTCCCGGGGTCATGTCACCGTGGATTACCGGATGGCCGAAAAAGCCATCCAATGGCTGGAATACATCAATACCGGCCCGGACCTGGAAGAGATAAAGCGGCGTTTTCTGGAAGAAGTCGCTCCCACTGAAGGATGCCGGGTCATTATCCGTCATTGGGAGCGGTTCCGGGAGTGGGACGAAGAAATATTCTTAACTTTTATCCTGGAGGCGCTGGATAAAATCTCCACGGACGAACCCCTTGAAAACGAAGACGGTTCCCCGACATCCTTTGGCATGCGGCGGAAACTCTGGATGTATGCCTTGAACAACACCGGGAAACTCAGAGAAGACCTGAATCAATTGAAACAAGCGGAAGTCCGGGATAAGGCCTTGAAGCTGGCCCGGCAGTACCTGCCGGATGACGCGGACGTCAGCAACCGGTTTTATGTGGTCTTATTCGGAGCTTCAAGCGCTTTTTCCGTCGGCGAGGAAAACGGATTCGACCTGCTGCAGCTTCCCAAAACCTCTGCCGGACAGGTCTACGTGGAAAACGTCATCGAGACTTTTGCCCATGAAATGCATCACTCGGGATTCAGCAATGCCGCGGACAAGCATATGACCGATGTGGAAAACAAAGACAGGATCATGCTGGTGGGCATATTAGCCGCGGAGGGAATGCCCACCCATTTCATAAACCGGATCCGGGAGAATCTCGATGTGCTGAAATCAAGCGGCAATGAGATGCACCGGATGCTGGCCGCGCAGTGGGAAGAGAATCTCGACCGCCTGCCTGAGCTGTACAAGGAGGCGGAAAAGGACATTCTGCTGAATATGGAGGGGGAAATCGGTCAGCAGGAAATTTTCAAAAAGTGGATGGGCGGACTTCAGGGACCGGCCTATGTCTTGGGTTCGGATATGTTCGATGTCATTGAAAAACACCTCGGACTGAAAGAAGCTAAAAAAATTGCGCAGGATTACCGGCGGTTTCTTTCCATCTACAACCGGGCGGCGGAAAACGCCGCAGCCGCCGGCCGGGAGGCTTTTTTATTTGACAGAACCTTAGTGGAGCGGCTTGAGAATTACACCGGCGGGAAGGACATCTGAAATAATTCCGCATCCCTTAATTTTTTCAAACGCTGTCAATTCTTCACCCAGCAGAAATTACAACTGGAGCGGGATTCGTATCGGGGCTGAAATAACCTCAACCCCTGGGTTCCTTTTCACTTTTAAGCCGCCCCGCCGCCATAAATTCATCCGGCGGAATGTCCTGTATCCAAACACGGATGGACGGCAGGGTGTCGTTCAGGGAATCCTGCACCGCACGGGTTACGGATTCCAGGACAGCTTTTTTTGCTGTTTTGTTCTGCCTTCATCCAGGATGCAGGGATTGATCTGGGAAGAATACCACGTGAAGGCTGTTGTCAAACGCCCGATGGGCCGGGTGGGCACGCTTGAAGAGATCGCCAAAGCCGCCCTCTTTCCTGCATCGGGTGATTCTTCCTTCATGACGGGCACCAACCTGGTTGTCGATGGAGGGGGAACGGCAGATTAAGGAGACATGAAATGAGCAAAATTTATAACCTCCCTCAAATCAAGGATGTATTGAAATCACTCCAGCCCATCGAAGAGATCGAAAAGGGCTTCGTGGCTTATTCCGCAGGAAAAGCGGTGATTCCCCCTGTAGGAGAGATGCTTTTCAAGGACCCTCCCGGCGATGCCCACATAAAGTACGGCTATCTGGTGGATGATGATTACTACGTTATCAAGATCGCATCCGGATTTTTCGAGAGTCCCTCTTTGACCCGGTATAAAAGCGACGGACTCATACTGCTCTTCAAAAAAGGAACAGGCGAGCTGGCATGCGCTCTTCTGGACAAGTGTCATCTCACCAATGTTCGCACAGCGGCGGCCGGTGCCGTATGCGCCAAATACCTGGCACCGAAAAATATCGAATGTATAGGTGTCATAGGCGCTGGCACCCAAGGCCGGATGCAAGTCGAATACCTGGCGCCAGTTATTGACTGCAAGGATATCATGGTGTGGGGCCTTAATCAGAATGAACTGGATGACTACAAAAAGGACATGGAACCTTTGGGATACCGCATCCAGACGACCTTGAACGCCGAAGATATTGCCGGCAGCTGCAATCTTATCATCACCGCCACTCCTTCAAAATCCCCCTTATTGTCCGCCGATAAAATCCGCAAAGGAACGCATGTTACGGCCATGGGATCCGACACCCCGGAGAAAAACGAGCTGGATCCGAGAATCCTCCAAAAAGCCGATATCGTTGTCGCCGACAGTATCAGTCAATGCCTTTTGCGGGGTGAAATCTATCAGGCGATCAAAGCCGGGGTGTTGGAAAGAGAGCGGATCGTGGAGCTGGGGAACGTGATCGCCAAACCTGAACTTCGCCGAACTTCCGAGGAAAAGATTACCATAGCCGACCTGACCGGGGTAGCGGTCCAGGATATTCAGATCGCCAAGGCTGTCTATCATGCCCTGAAATCCAGAGAAGCATAGTCAAACGGCTTGAGAATTACGCCGGCGGGAAGGACATCTGAAATAATTCCGCATCCCTTAATTTTTTCAAACGCTGTCAATTCTTCACCCAGCAGAAATTACAACTGGAGCGGGATTCGTATCGGGGCTGAAATAACCTCAGCCCCTGGATTCCTTTTCACTTTTAAGCCGCCCCGCCGCCATAAATTCATCCGGCGGAATATCCTGTATCCAAACACGGATGGACGGCAGGGGGACGTTCAGGGAATCCTGCACCGCACGGGTTACGGATTCCAGGAGAGCTTTTTTCTGCTGTTTTGTTCTGCCTTCAAGTATATGGATTTGAATTATGGGCATCCTTTTTCTCCTTTTCCGGCTGAATCTTCCATATTATTATCTTATATCACTTTTCACTGAAACCGCGAATTGATTTCAGGTTTTTTGGTCGAGATTTGCGGAAGAGGAGACCGCGCTTGGCATAAGCCAACTTGGTTTTTTGACATGCCGGCACTGACTGTGACATCATTACAGCCGGGTTCAAGCTTGGCTCTTACAAAAGGCATTCCCTGTCCTGAAGATAAGGAAAAGTCAGCTTTTTCTGGTTTTCCCAGGTTCATGAACAAGGGGGAGAGGTCAAAGACGGAAACCTGGAGTTTCAGGGCAGAGTCAAAGCGGCTGTTGAGCATCCGGAACAGGCTGAAGAGAAAGAGAGAAAAATCCACCGGGCACGGAGACCGGGATGAGAATCTGTTCTTTTAATGTCAATTCCATAAGGGCCAGAAAAGATCTTTTCATAAGCTGGCTGGAGCATAGAAATAACGACATCGACATCCTCTGCCTTCAGGAAATAAAAGTGGTCCAGGAAAACTTCCCCGGGGAAGAATTTAAAAGATTAGGATATCAATGCCGTGTTTTTGGGCAGAAAGGCTACAATGGAGTTGCCCTCTGCACCAAAATCCCCATGGAACATGAGAAAAGGGGCTTCGGCGATGACCACCTGGACCAGCAGAGGAGATTAATCCAAGGAAGAGTGGGGGAAACATCCGTCATAAATATTTATGCTCCCCATGGCGATTTCAGGGGAACAGATAAGTTTCGGTACAAGCTTGACTGGTATGAGAAGCTTATTTCTTTCCTTGAAAAATACCACTCCCCGGATGAGAAAGCGGCCCTTGTGGGTGATTTTAATGTAGCCTGGGAAAACAGGGATGTTTACAATCCAGAGATTTTAGAGGACACGATAGGAACCATGGACGAGGAGAGGTCGGTTTTTAAAAAGCTTTTGGATTGGGGGTTGGTCGATGCTTTCAGATCTCTCTATCCTGACAAGAAGCAGTTTACCTGGTGGGATTATATAGGTGGTGCCATCTGGAGAGATCAAGGAATGCGCATCGATTATATTCTGTGCACCAAGCCTCTTTTAAAGAAACTCAGGGATGTGGAAGTTGATTTGTGGCCGAGGAAAAGAAGAAAACCAACTCCCTCAGACCATGCGCCGGTTATCGCCACGTTTGAAGGTGAATTTTAAGAGGGTCATGCCCGGCGCCTCGCATCTGCGGACATCCCGGCCCGCTCATCAGCCAGGTCAGAAAGTGTCACTTTTTTCTTCTCACTGAAACCAGGGATGGATTTTGAGTTCTTGGCCAAAATTTTCGTAAAACTCACCGGCCAGGAGGAGATATGAGTTTCTCCCTTATTTTATAGATACCGGACGATGACCGCCACCAGTAAAATAACAACCAGAATCCAGAAAAATATTCCCAAGAAACGGCTGACCTCTTGGGCCCTTGCTTCCCTTAAATCTTTGCTTTCACTCGTCCGGGGCCGGGTATAGGCAGGAGGGATCGCAGCTGCGATCAAGAAAGAGATGATCAAAGCAACTATAAGAAAAGGCAGCCATTGCACTCCGGCGTATTCAGGCCCGAAGGGAGTGACCCATACCCCTCCGGCCCAGGTAAAGAGAAACACAATCAAAAAAAACAGCAGAAAACCGGGCCAGAGACCGCGCCGGCGGAATCCATAAGCAAAAATCAAGCTGACGGCTAAAGCGGCTAAAAATGCGGTAGCAAATTCAATGAACATCAAACTTTTTCCTTTCTCCTTAAATTTAAATTATTACAAATTTCGTGCCAAAGTTCACCCCCTATTTCTCATTTCCATCCGTCTTATCTTCCTAACTGATAGCACATATTCCGGTTCTGCAAATCATAATCTTCCGGATTAAGGATCCTGTACGGCAATCCGGTCACTCCATCATCCAGATCAGGGCGTTTCAGTTTTTGGCATAATTCTGGCATAAATAATTAATAATGGACCACAGCATGAAAAAAATTAGGAGGAAAAAATGAAATTAAGAAGTCCTGAATTCGGTCATGAAGAATCCATCCCCGAAAAATTCACCTGTGACGGAGAGGATATCAATCCTGCTCTGGAAATCAAGGATGTTCCTGAGAACACTCAGTCCCTAGCTTTGATCGTTGACGATCCGGATGCTCCAGGGAAAACGTGGGTCCATTGGGTGGTATTCAACATCCCGGTCACCGATTCCATCCCGGAAGATTCCGTTCCCGGAACCCAGGCATTGAACGATTTCGGAAAACAAAGTTACGGCGGCCCGTGTCCCCCTTCGGGAACCCACCGTTATTTTTTCAAACTATACGCACTGGATAAAGAATTGGATCTCCCTGAAGGCGCCCGGAAAGACCAGCTGGAAAAAGCCATGGAAGGTCATGTTATCGCGCAAGCCGAATTGATCGGAACATATCAGCGTTAAAGCAGATTCTGTCTATTCCCGATCCGCCCGGTATCTGCGTATAATCTGATACTCTAAAAGTCTTGGCAAAGAACCGGCCCTGCCAAGGGCTGGGCGGAGATGATTCGGAAGGAGTATGAAGTGGGTACGTCCGCCGGACCAATGCCTTTATCCCATGGTTTCCCAAAAAATAGAATTATAATTTGGTGAATTGTTTCTGTTCAGCGCCGCAAACCGGGCAGATCCAGTCGCCAGGCAGGTCTGAGAATTTCGTCCCCGGTTCAACTCCGTTTTGGGGATCGCCTTTTTCTTCGTCATAGATATATCCGCAGACATTGCATTCCCATTTATCCATCGCTTATCTCCTTGATCTGGAACTATTCAAAAAATGAATGATCCTCATATTTACATTTTTAATTATACCGATATTTTTTTGTCAAATTAAAGTTGTATCGATTATTCGAATTCGGTGAAAGTATCCTTAATTTTTGACAGATCCGGCGGATATGTCCAGAGCGGTTTCTTTTCATCCAGGCCGCGCCTTTTTTCATAAGTCGGGATCCCCGCCTGATAGAAAATTCCTACTGGAATCCGTTCTCCCCATTCCAGGGCTTTGTGGAAAGCTGCGGTCCGGTCGGTGGAATCATGGCCTTCATCCTCAAGTTTATATACCCTTTCTTTATACCACTCGAACGTATTGACTTTATTAAATGAAACACAGTTCTGCAGGATTTCCAGAAAGGCAAAGCCTTTATGCAGAACAGCTCTTTTCATCAATTCCACCAGCTGGTCTTTTTCACCTACGAATCCGCGGGCAACAAATCCGCATAACTGAGCCACAGCCACAGCCAGGGGCTTTTCTGGTGTGACATAAGAACCCCGGGGAGTGGTGCCGGTTTTCATATCGCAGTCCGTAGTGGGGGAGGCTTGACCCTTTGTCAACCCGTAAATCTGATTGTTATGGACCAGATAAGTGATATCGATGTTCCGGCGCATGGCATGAACAAAGTGATTTCCTCCTTCTGCATATCCGTCTCCGTCTCCGCCCACGGCCACGACTTTTAGGTCATGATTAGCGATCTTTGCTCCAGTGGCTACGGGAAGGGTGCGCCCATGCAGTCCGTTGAAGGTATTGCACTTAAGGTAGTGGGGAAGCTTGGCGGCCTGGCCGATTCCGGAGACCATGAGCAGGTTTTCCGGTTTGATATCCATTTCAGAAAGAGCCTGCTTCCAGGCTCCCAGAATACCGAAATTTCCGCATCCGGGGCACCATGCGATAGGGTCGTCGCTTTTATATAAAGACATATCAGTCATTTTGGCCTCCTGTATCTTTGATTTTCTGGACAAGTTCTTGAGGAGTGAAGGGGCGTCCGTCGTATTTGAGGACATGATTCTGAATGGAGATGCCGGCTTCCGTCTTTAAAAGCTGAGACAGCTGAGCCGTGGCATTGTTTTCAATGCTGATGAGGAATTTTTCTGAAAAATTCTGAGGCAAAGCATCTTTTTTCACCGGGTAAACTTCGGAAAAATGGATGTGTCCAAAACTGTTTCCGTTTTGATTAAGAATTTTCCGGGCTTCCTCCACTATGTGAAAATTGGATCCCCAGCTCACCAGATAATTATCCTGATTTAAGTCAGGAAGGATTTTTGGCGGGGATATTTCTTCAAGAAGACTTTGTTTTTTTCGCCGGCGCTTATCCACCATGTTTTTTCGGACTGCGGCGCTTTCGGTTATATGTCCTTCTTGGGTATGTTCATCGCTGTCCGCATAGAGAACCTGTCCCGGTGTCCCGGGAATAAGCCGGGGAGTAACCCCTGAATCGGTCAAGCGGTAGCGGCGGTATTCATATGAAGAAAGGTTATTTAATTCCTGGTCAGAAATTAATCCTTGTCCGGTTTCGGGTATATTATTGAGCGAAATGTTTTCCACCGTCCAGGAAGAATCATTCAAATATTGATCTCCCAGCACAAAGACCTGGACATGGTACTTTTCTGCCAGGTAGAGAGCCTTGGATACCAGATGAAAAGACTCCTCTGCATCAGCAGGGGCCAGAATAACCCGGGGAAATTCACCGTGTCCGGCGTTGACAGCAAAGAGAAGGTCTGCTTGTTCCGTTCGGGTTGGGAGGCCGGTGGCCGGCGCCGGGCGCTGACAATCGATGATTACCAGAGGGGTTTCTGTCATGCCCGCCAGGCTGATTCCTTCCGCCATTAGAGCCATACCCCCCCCGGAAGTGCCGGTCATGGCGCGGGTGCCGGCAAAGAAAGAACCAATTGCCATATTGACAGCGGCGATTTCATCTTCGGCTTGTTCAACAGTGATATTGTATTCATCCTGTTTGCCGGCCAGGTATTCCATAATGGCTGTGGCTGGAGACATGGGATAGGCGGAGTAGAAACGGAGCCCTCCGGCCAATCCGCCCAGGGCCATGGCTTCGCTGCCGGTTAACAGCATTCTCTTTTTTCCCGACTCTTTTTCCGGAAAACCCCCCAAGATTTTTCCTTGATAATTGTCTTGGATATAGCTGTATCCTGCGCGAGCGCATTTTTGGTTGGCTTCCACGACCTGGGCTCCCTTTTGGGAGAAGATTTCCTCAAGCCTTTTTTCCAGGATATCGGTTTCCAGATCCAAAAGGGACAGGAGGGCTCCTGCAGCCACCGTGTTGGCCATGCGGTTACTGCCGCCTTCATCCTGGGCGATTTGCTCCATGGGGAGGTGCAGGAAATTATCTCTTTCCGGAGGGCTGTCATCCCATTTTCCAGGGTCGAAAATGAACAGGCCGAAATCTTCATCTTGATAGAGCTCCAGGGTATTTTTATCCAGGCAGACCAGGATATCAACTTGGGATGAGGGGCATCGGACAGGTTTGCCGCTGATTCTTATTTGAGTAAAATTATGTCCCCCTCGGATCCGGGACATCACATTCTGATGGGTGAAAATCCAAAGGCCCCGGCGGACAAAAGAACGTCCCAGCAGGCCGCCTATAAGGCTCATCCCCTGGCCGGCGGCCCCGCCGATACGGATGGTCACCTCTTTTGGGGTATTACGGGAAGTATTCATATATAGGCCCCTTTCTTTAATTATGAGATTGTGATAGAATCCTTGAAAAAAACAGGAAAGATTATTCTGCTGAGTGATGCATCCGAACGCGGATCCTATCTGAAAGATCTTGCCCAGAATATAACTGAACTTGCATTCGACGAGCTCGACGGCCCTCCTGTTGTAGTTGGTTCCAGAAACTGGATTACACCTGCTTACGAACTTGAAGATTATTTTTTCCCGCAGGTTTCATGGAT
>JAWODN010000091.1:0-23329 GCA_046483285.1 Candidatus Aminicenantota bacterium
CCCGCCCGAAGGGTAAAAAAATTGCGATTAAAATAAAAATATGAAAATGAAAAACTTTCTATTTGAACTTTCAATAAAAATCATGTTGATTGCTGATAAAAAAGGGATTGCAAAAACATCGCAATTTTTTTATGAATAATTCAGGTTAGTTAATAGGCGTAGGAGGACGGGCAGATGCTCCTGAAATCACACGTGCTGCAGTTATGCCAGTCCGGAGCGGCGGGAAACGCATTTTTTCTCACACCGGCTTCCGCTTCCCGGATTTTCTTCCGTGCCCGTTCCATATCCTCTTTTCCTTTTTGGGCTCTTCCCAATATACCTGACTCTAAAAAATACAGCCGGGTTTCAAATAATTTGAGTTTCTGTGTCTTCAGGAAGGATAACGCGTATAGATCCATCTGCAGGCTCTCCCGGGTTAAGCTGTCGGCTTCTTTTTGATCTCTCACCGGGGTGGATTTAAAATCAATGATCACCGCTCCTTCTTTGGTTTTATCCACCCGGTCCCAGCGCCCGGAAAATTTTATGGAACCTTCCCGCCATTTGAATTTTTTCTCCAGAAAATGCAGTCGGGCACCCGATTGTTCCTCCCGCATATAAAACCGGCGCAAAGCCCTCTCGCCTGTTGATTTTTTCATCTCTTCATGTTCCCGGCTCAAAAACCCCTCATTCACCCAGCGGCGCCGGTATTCCCGGAGAATATCCTCCCAGGCGACCGGGACTCCGGATTTTTTCCGTAACAAATAAAAATGGATGGTATCATGGAGAACGCGGCCGTAAACAAGATTATAATGCGGCGGAACAGGAACTTGCACCACATGACGAAAACGGAATTTAAGCGGACAGGTCAGGTAATCCGCAACCCGGTAATAGCTCATGGGAATGATTTCAGGCTCCGCCACTTTCCGGGAAACCCGGGAGGACGGCGGCTTAGGGGCGTACCGCTCAATTTCCTCCAGGGGAGAAGAACGCAGAGTCTCACGGGGGGGACGGGAAAGATCCAAGGCTTCCAAAATAAAGGGGCTGACCTTTTTCAATCTTTTCACTCCGTAATCCCGTCCCCATGTCAGGTAAAGCATCCGCTTGGCCCGTGTCATCCCCACATAAAACAAACGCCGTTCTTCCTGAAGCATGATTTTATCCAAATCCCGGTCCAGCCTGTATTCCTTCCCTCGCGGGCGGTTCTGTAAAATGCCGTCCGGAAAAAGAATGATTTCCCGGCGCCTCCGCCCGGGAAACCTGTCTCCGATCAAACTGACCATAAACACGATGGAAAATTCCAATCCCTTGGCTTTATGCACAGTCAACACTTGAACCGCGTCCTCTTCCAGTTCCGCTTCTGCTGTCGCCGGGTTATCCCCCACCTGTTGAAGCAGGTCCAAGTGACGGGCAAAGGATTGAAGGGAATCGTCCTCCGTCAATCCGGAAAAATTCTGGATTTTATCAAAGAAAAGCCTGATGTTTTTAATCTTGATTTCCGTATCAGGGCTCTGTTTCTCCACCAGAGATTTAAGATAGCCGCTTTTTTCCAGGAAACCATACACCACCCGTCCGGCGCTGCGTACTGCCGACAAATCAACGAAAAACAGCAGGTCTTTGATAATGCTTTTAATCTTTTTTAAAGATTTTTCCGAAACTCCAACTTCAGGCTGCACTCTGGGTAATTTGCGGAAAACAGAATGAAGGGATGCGTTTTTCCGGTAGGCATAATTTGAAATTTTCGTCAAATCATAGGGATCAACCCGGTAAATCTCCGACAGAGACAAGTGAAAAAGACTTCGGCTGTCTTCAAAATCCGTTGCGGCCTTAATAAAAGCAATCAATACTTTGATTTCCGTCTGGGAATACAGACCGCGCGAGCCGGAGAAACGATAAGGGATTTCTTTTAAATTCATGGCCCGGAGAAACGGATCCGCATCCGCATTCCGGCGGACCAAAACCGCCATATCCCCAAACCGGTACCCTTGGCCGGCCTTTTCCAGGATGATTTCCGCCACCCGGTCAGCCTCATGGGATAAGGTATCAAACTGGAGTTTGAAAATGCTTTTACCGGAATATTCCAGTCTGGATTCCAACGATTTGTTGATATTTTCTTCCTTTTCCAATCGGTCGGGATTGTTATGCTGGATCAATTTATACGCGGAATCCAGAATATCCTGGGTGGAACGGTAATTCTGGTTGATCACCACTCTGTCCGCATCGGGATAGAGTTTTCGAAAATTGAGAATATTGCTTAAAGACGCCCCGCGGAAACGGAATATGCTCTGATCATCATCTCCTACCACAGTGATGCTGCGGTGTTTTCCGGCCAAAAGTTTCAGCATTTCAAATTGAAGATGATTGGTATCCTGAAATTCATCCACCAGAATATACTTGAATTTGTTTTGATACTCCTTTAGAACCGAAGGCCGGCGGCGGAAGAGATCCACCGCTAAAGCCACCTGGTCTTCAAAGTCGGTTTTTCCCTCCTTGCGCAGCAGCCTTTGGTATGTTTTGTAAACCAGAGCCATTTCCTGGTGTTTAAGCGCCATTTCTTTTTCAGCGGCGTCTCCGGCGTGAATTTTGAGTCTGCGGGCAAAATCCACATATTCATCCGGGGTTATATCCTCTTGCTTGCATCTCCGCAAGGCGGCCAAAATTTCCTGAATATGCCGGGTGGGACGAGTCAAGGGCCTGAAATATTTCAAAGGAAAACGGAACAGTTTTTCCCGAAAAAATATGGACTGCTCAACCTCATCCATAAGCTGGAAATCAAGGGGGTATCCCAACTCGTGAATATGATTTCTCAACACCTGTTCTCCGAAAGAGTTGAAGGTGGATATGTCGACGAATGAATAGCTGTACGGAATAAGCCGGTCCACCCGCTCCTCCATCTCGCCGGCCGCTTTTTCAGTAAAGGTCACGGCCAGAATTTCTTCCGGCCGGGCGGACTTCGATGAAATCAAATAAGCGATCCGGTGGGTGATGACTTTGGTTTTTCCTGTGCCGGCCCCGGCAATGATGAGAAGCGGCCCCTCTTTGTGGATAACCGCTTTTTTTTGGGCGGCATTGAGGTCCTGAAGAAGTTTATTCATTGGACTGATCACTCACCTGACCTATTACCGGGACCCTTCTTGCCATTGTCATCGCTCGCGGTGTGATACACACATGATGAATTTACAAAAAAATGCCGGGAAAGTTTTTTTAAGAATGAAAGGACGGCAGAACAAATTTGAACTCAAAACCGGTCTTTGCGGATAATCACGATCTCTTCGGGTTTAACCATCCAAAGCTTCTCCCTGGCCTTTTCCTCAACAGCTTCCGGATTGGTTTTCAGTTCCCGGATTTCCATTTCAAGCCGGGCTTTTCGGTTTTCCAGCCGCTCTATCCGTTGAACCAGCTCGGCTTTTTCCCGGCGGGCCTTGTATATCTCCAACAAGCCTTTTTGCCCAAAGAACGACGCGATTAAAAGAACCAAAAGAAAAAACACAGCCCCGCTTATCAAAACCTTTCTTCTGAAAGAGGGTGTGTTTTTCCCTTTGCCCGTCATTTCATCAAATCCATGGCGGCGCCGATCATTTTATCCAGCTCCTTGCGGCTTCCAGCCTCCGCATAGCAACGCACTGCCGGAATAGTTCCGGAAACCCGCAGCAGCAGCCAGTCGTCATTTTTAAAATCGAACTTAATCCCGTCCAAGGTCTCAATATTAACCACTTTCCGTCCGGCTAATTCCCGCGGCGGATTTTTAATTAAATAATCCAGCTTTTTGGTGGTGATTTCACGGGTGGGAATTTGATCATGACGCCGGTAACGGGTACCGTACTTCTGGTAAAGCTCTCTTATTAAAAGCGACAAGCTTTTTCCGGTGGCTGCAATGGTCTCTGCGATCAGGAGGCCGGCCATAATCCCGTCTTTTTCAGGAAGGTGATCTTTCAGCACCAGGCAGGCGCTTTCCTCTCCGCCGAAAATGATTTTATCTTTCAAAAAAAGATCCGCCAGATATTTGAATCCCACCGGGGTTTTATAAAGCGGCAAATCATATTTACGCGCTATCCGGTCCAGCAAATGAGAGGTGGCCACCGATCTGGCCACTCCGCCCCTCCATTTCTTCCCGGCCGCCAGATGTTCCAAAAGAACAGCCAGCACTAAATCCGCCTCCACAAAACGGCCTCTTTCATCAACTATACCGAACCGGTCACCGTCCGCATCCGTGGCTAATCCCAGATCGCATTTCTTGTCCTTGACGATCTTTTTCAAATCTCCCAAATTTTCTTCCGTACAGGAAGGAGTTATCCCTCCGAAATAAGGATCGATATATCCGTGTATTTCCTCGATCGGGATGCGGTTTTCTTCTAAAATTTCATCCAGGTATTCCCGGCTGGTTCCATATAAAAGGTCGACTCCAATGCGAATATTTGAATTCCTTATCCTTTCAAAATCGATTTTATCTTGGAGAAACCGGAGGTACTCTTGACGCATATCTATTTTTTCAACATAACCGGCTTTTGGATAATAAGGGCAAAACCCATATCCCTCCTGAAGCAGCTTGACTTCATTTTCTATTTTATCAGTCTCTTCCGGAAGAGCCGGTGCTCCGGTTTCCACATTAAACTTAAGGCCGTTATACTCAGAGGGATTGAATGAAGCTGTAAAATTGATTCCCGCCTGAGCTTTCCGGCGGATAATCTGGTAGGATTGGGCCTGGGAGGGCGCATCCCGGTCCGTCAAGCAGACATGAATACGGTTATGAAACAGGACTTTGGCGGCTTCATTCGCAAAACGTTCTGAAAGAAACCGGGTATCATAATTGACTATAACCGATATATTTTGATCGGGGAATTTTTTTTTTAGATAATTTGCGATACCCTGCACCACAATTCGCACGTTCTGAAAGGTGAACTCCTCACCCATCACAGCGCGCCAGCCGGAGGTGCCAAACTTGATCATATTAAACCTGCTTCAAAATTAACATATGTTTCTAATAAAAGCAATTCCTGGAAACTTTCCAACCCGACCTATCCTGAATTATTCATAAAAAAATTGCGATGTTTTTGCAATCCCTTTTTTATCAGCGATTAACATGTTTTTTATTGAAAGTTCAAATAGAAAGTTTTTCATTTTCATATTTTTATTTTAATCGCAATTTTTTTACCCTTCGGGCGGGACGACATGCCACTTTGTCATTGCGAGGCTTGCGCCAGCAAGCTGTGGCAATCCCTTCCTGCCTGGTGAAAGCGGAACCCACCGCCAAGATGAAGCAGTAAGGGATCCCTCGGTGCTTCGCACCGCGGGATGACACACTCAAAGGCACAGCGTGCCTCGGAATGACAGACTCAAAAGTGCTCCGGTCCGGGAATGACATTGAAAACATTGTCATGGTTCGTGGTGTGTTATACTCATGATGAATTCATAAAAAAATGGCGATCCCGCCCCGGGGATAGACCGGGCTAAGATCAAAGATCATTATTTTTTCCGGGTCAAAGGAACAAACCTCACCCCGGAGATCCAGCGGATTTTTCTTTTTCCATTTTCCTTGGTGACCACAGCCAATGTTTGGGAACCCTTAGGATCTCCCAGAGGCAGAACCATGCGCCCATTTTCCTTAAGCTGCTCAAACAGGGGAGACGGGATCTCTTCAGTGGCCGCCGTGATAATAATCCCATCGTAGGGAGCGTTCTCTTCCCACCCCATATAGCCGTCTCCGCTTCTGACCCGGACATGTTCATAACCCAGCTTCTCCAGTTTCTGGGAGGCTTGGCGGGCCAAGTCGGGAATGATCTCGATGGAATAAACCTCGGAGGTGATTTCAGCCAAAACAGCCGCCTGATAGCCGGAACCGGTTCCGATTTCCAAAATCCTGTCCCCGGGCTGAACCCCCAGCAACTCCGTCATCAATGCGACGATATACGGTTGAGAAATGGTCTGGTCATCCCCGATGGGCAAAGGATAATCACCATAAGCGAATCTCCTCTGCTGAACCGGAACAAATAGATGGCGGGGAACAGAACGCATAGCCTGCAAAACCAGAGGATCCCCAACACCCCGGGCTTCGATTTGATTCCTGACCATATTCTCCCGAAGCTGACGGTATACCCCTTCCTCATCCGCCTGCCCGGATAAGAAAAGCGGAACCAAGCAGAGAAGCCCGGTTGTTCCGGCCAATAAAATTGTCCCCATAATGCTGCTGCAATTCTTTTTCTTCATGTGTTTATTATAATAAATGCCTTAGGAATGGTAAATGGTGAATGGGGAATGGTGAATGACAAATGGGGAATGGGGGACGGGGAAGCGCCTCTTCCCACCCCTAAAGGTGAGGCCGAAAAGCAGAAATATCATCGCGGATTTCCTCCGCTCCGGTGATTGACCATTATTTGTAATTACTGCAAATTAGTTATATACCAGAGAGACAAGGTATAAAAGCCTGGGTGATGCGCGGGCCGAGATGGCCGCCGATGCCGGAATTAAGAAAAAAAGATGAGGTCAGAATAAATTTTGTTTGACAAATGAATATAAATTTTTATATAACTTGAGTAAATTGGAGGCAATAATTAAGGGTGGAAACTCGAAAAGAAAAGCCATTTACCCCGGTTCGTTTGATCCCATCACCAATGGCCACGTCGACATAATAAAAAGGGGGCTGAATATTTCCGACCAAATCATTGTTGCTGTATTGGAAAATCCCAAAAAGACCCCCCTTTTTTCGACTAAAGAAAGAGTGGAAATGATTCAGAATATTTTCTCAGGTGAAAAGCGGATTCAGGTTCAAGCCTTTCGGGGCCTGCTGGTGGATTTCGCCCGCAGACAGAACGCAAAAATCGTCATCCGGGGGCTGCGGGCTGTATCCGACTTCGAATACGAGTTTCAAATGGCCCTGATGAACCGGAAACTGGCACCGGAAGTGGAAATTCTTTACATGATGCCCCGGGTGAATTATTCTTTCTTGAGCTCCAACCTGGTCAAAGAGGTGTGCTCGCTGGGAGGCTGTCTCGACGGCCTGGTCCCCGCCGGTGTGGAAGCCCATCTGAAAGAAAAACTCAGCCGGAAAGAAACGTAAAAAAATTTTAATGAAGGAAAAATAAAATGTTCGGACTCGGGAGAGAAAAAGATTTTGTCGGGCTGGATATCGGTTCCTACTCCATCAAAGCCGTTGAGTTGAGGCATCGAAAAAAGAATGAAAACGCATTTGAACTCAAAAAAATCGGATACGAACTTCTCCCCCATGACGCGATTGTGGAAGGAACGATCATTGATTCCGCTTCGGTGGCGGAAACCATCAAAATGGTGTTTGAAGAAAACAAAATCAAAAATAAAGATGTGGTGATATCCATCAGCGGAAATTCAGTGATTATCAAGAAAATCTCACTGCCGAGCATGGAATCCGAAGAACTGGCTGAATCGATTATCTGGGAGGCTAAACACAATATCCCCTATCCTTACGAAGAGACCAATGTCGATTACGCCATTATCGATCCTCCGGAAAGGGCTGGAGAAAGAAACCTGGATATTCTTCTGGTCGCGGCCAAAAAGGACAAAATCGCCAATTACAGCGCCGTGGTCAATCAAGCGAATAAATCCCTGGAAGCCATTGAAGTGGACGTTTTTGCTCTCCAAAACGCCGCTGAGGTCAATTATCCTGAAATCGTCCAGAACAACACCCTTTCCATTGTGAATATAGGAGCCAACATCACCAATGTCATCATTATCGAAAAAGGCAACCCTCAGTTATTCAGGGACCTTTCCATGGGGGGATCTTTTTTCACGGAGAATCTGAGTAAAGACCTCAGCATCAGTTTTGATGAATCAGAAAAACTTATTAAAGGCCTTCCTGTCAAGGAAGTTCAAACCGAACAGCTGCAAACTGTTCTGGATATGAATATCCAGAATCTCCTCGAAGAGATAGAAAAAACATTTTCTTTTTACGAAGCCGGAGAAACCAAAGCTAAAAAAATCGATTATATTCTTCTGAGCGGCGGGCTCTCCAAATTGAAAAACCTCACGGGCAGCTTCCAGCAAAAATTCCACATCCGCACAGAAGTTTTCAATCCTTTCCGCAATATCCATTACGATGAAAAAAAATTCGATTCAATTTATTTCGACGAATTGGCGGCTATTTTCGGTGTGGCCACCGGTCTGGCCAGCCGGAGGATGGAAAAATAAACCATGATCAGAATAAACTTATTAAAACCGGGGAAAAAAGAATTCAAGGGCCCGCAGGTTGCGGATGAGCCGAAATTTGAGAAAAAAAGACCTTCCTCCACTTTATATGGATTGATCTATCTTCTCATGATTGTCGCTGTGGGCGCTTTATATTGGACACAGAAAAACGCCATCGCCTCGGAAGAAGAATTGCTGGATCAAGCCCGGGCGGAAAGAGAGAGCCTGCAATACGTGGAAACAACACTGGAGGAACTCGAACTGCAAAAAGAAATGCTGCAACGGAAAATCAATTTGATTAACCGCCTGCGGTCCAGGCAAGGGAGCGCGGTCTTGATAATGGACCATCTAAGTTGGAACATCCCGGATTGGTTGTGGCTCACAGAAACCTCTTATTCCAATTTCAACCTGAGGATAAGAGGACATGCCCTTTCCAACAACTTAATCGCCGATTATATTTCCAATTTAGAGCGCTCGTCGTACTTCACCAATGTCGATTTGATTTCTTCGACATTACGCAGAGCCCAAAACAATGAATATCTGGAATTTTCCTTGACCGCTCAATACATCCTTCCGCATTTAACGGATGAAAAAAGAGCGGAATCCCAAGTGGAGGCGGAAAGATGAGAGATTGGCCTTGGTATGGACATGTGTTGGTGGCTGTTCTCATTTTCGGCCTTTTTTATCTGGCTTATTATCGTCCTAAAGATAAAGACCTTGAGGCTGTCAGAGAACAAAGGATAGAGGTTGAGCATACGGTGCAGAGGCTGAAGCAGAAAAAACAGCAGCTCGATGAGATTGAAGCGGAACTCCAAGCTATGAACGCCACCTTGAAAAACCTGGAAGCCATTATTCCTCATAAAGAAGAAATCGACGTCATATTAAGAAGAATTCAACAGATGGCTTTCGATTCAAGAATCAATATCGTCAGCTTCGTCCCTAACCCATTAATAGACCAGGAATTTTTTTCCGAAAAGCCCATAACCATGCAAGTCAGCGGAAATTATCACAATCTCGCATTATTTTTTAACCGCCTGGGCAATTTTTCCAGGCTTTTCACAATCGAAGATTTCGCCATCAAGGCTATCCGTGATCAAAGCGAAGCCACAACCATCACCGCCGACCTGACAGCCAAAACCTATATATTTCTGGAAGAGGAAACCCAGGAAAAAAAGCCACCCTCCTCAAAAAAGAGAGGTGATTCATGAAAAAAATACTTTTCCTGTTCATAATAATAGGCTGCCTGTCTGTAGTTTCTACCGCCCGGCAGGAAGAGAACAAGGTCCCGCCCCAGCAGCAAATCCAGGTCGAACAAACGGGAAAGCTTTTATATTCATATGATCCCGCCGGCAGGAGAGACCCTTTCCGCGACCTGCTGGCAGGACGGGATGTGGAAAGCGACAGTCTTGACGCTGGAATATCGGAAATGTCCATCGACGACATCATGCTGATCGGAATTTTAATTTTAAAGGAAAAGCCGGTTGGAATCATTAAAGGTCCTCAAGGATTCCCATACTGGATTTACGCAGGCGACAAATTCAAAGACGGATTTGTTCTTTCCGTGGATAAAAACAAAATTGTTTTCAGAAAGACCCGAGACCGGGGAATTCCCCTTTCCCGGCCGCAAGACATAACCAAAGAAATCAATCCAGAGGAGCGATAACATGAGAGGGAAAAAATATTTGCCGGTGCTTTGCATGATCACGGCATCGTTATTGGCCAGCGGATTTGCCGATCATGGTGCTTCCCCGGCATCCATAAAAGTTGTTACAGTCCAACCGGATAGAGGTCACACCGATGTGATTTTCGAAGCGTCTTCTCCCCTCACCGTTCTGAATTCCCGTTATGACCCAGAGAAGCCATCCACCCTGATTATAGGGATTGACAACATCCGGGTGAAAAATGAGCCTCTGGTTCAAGCGGAGACGGGAACCTTGGTCCGGAACATCGAGTTGATAAATCTGGATTCAAACCGGATCAGCGCGGTGATCGAATTGGCAGAAAAAATGCCTTTCAGCGTGACCAGCCGTGAGAATCACCTTATTCTGGAACTCATCCATTACCAGAATCCCGATGCCTCCTACTCACTGAGTGAAGCCGAAGAAAGCGTCTTAGAACGGCTTCCGACCGCCAATCTGAAAGATGTCCGCATTGAGCCTTTTGAAGACGCTGTCAGTGTCACGGCTGAACTGACCGGCGAAACCGTGCCTTACGTTTTCGCCTTAAAGAACCCCACCCGCCTGGTTGTGGATCTGCATAAAACCCTCAGCAGCCTTCCCCCGGCCAGTTATCCCATCCGCCAACAGGGAATCGAAACTCTGCGGACCGCCCAATTTAAAGTTTCTAACCCTTCCACCATAACCAGAATGGTTTTTGATTTAAAAGAACCGGGTTCCTTCTCTCTGGAGCAATCCGGCAACCGCCTCCATATCACATTCCCTTCCGCTGAAGCGGCGGAACCGTCTCCTCCGCCGGAAATCTCTCTTCCCCCTCAAGCTGAACAAAAACAAGCCCCCGGCACTGAAACGGAAACTCTGCCTTCTCAGAATCCTGATCCATCGAAACCGGATGCCGCGGAAAGTGAGAAAACGGAAACTGCGGCTGACCATAATGGGATTATCCTTCCGAAAAGCGGCATTTCAAATCCGGTTGAGGAGCCTGAAAAAGAAAACGGAATCGAAAAGACAGAGGAAAGAACGGTTCAAAGCGAACTCGAGCAGACCAATCAATTTATCCCGCAGACCATCGTCGACACAGAGAGAAAATTCACCGGCGAGATGATCAGCCCAAAATTCAAGGACGCGGACCTGAGAGATGTTATCCTGGTCATCGCGGAAATCGCCGGACTGAACGTGATTTTCGACCCGGGCGTACGGGGATCCGTCACCTGTGATTTCACAGACGTCCCCTGGGATCAATTTCTGGATCTTATTCTCAAAACCAATGATATGGGAAAAACCATTGAAGGCAATGTCCTTCGCATCGCTCCCGTCTCGGTTTTAACTCAAGAAGAGGATCGGCTGAGAAAACTGGAAGAAAGCCGGGAACTGGCTGGTCCCCTCCGGGTAAGAACCTTCACTTTATCTTACTCCAAAGCCCGAGAAATACAGTCTCTGCTGCAGACGAAAATCTCTTCCCGGGGAGAGATCATTATAGATGACAGGACAAATACTCTGGTTATCACGGATGTCCGCGATAAAATGGACTTGATCGAAAAACTGATCGAATTGTTCGACACGGCCACGCCGCAAGTCTCGATTGAAGCCCGGATTGTCGAAGCGACTTCAACCTTTGTCCGCAATTTGGGCATACAATGGGGCTGGCGCGGAATAGCCGATCCCTTCTACGGAAATCAGACCTCTCTTAAATTCCCCACAAAAGCCATTGTGGATGGAGCCCTCATCCCTGAAGGAATTGTCACCAAGGGTATCGGCGGCCCTCTGGGAGGCTATGCCATTAACCTTCCGGCGCCGGCATTCACATCCGCAATCGGACTTTCATTCGCCAACATCCTGGATACCTTCCGCCTTGACATGGCCCTGTCGGCCCTGGAAACTTCAGGAAGCGGTCGAATCATATCCGCACCTAAAATCACCACTCAAAACAATCAGGATGCCGATATTATTCAAGGCCGGCAAATTCCGGTGCAAACCGTTGCCAATTTCACCGTCACCACCAGATACATAAACGCCGCCCTGGAATTGAGTGCCCGGCCCCAAATCACAGCGGAAGGCACTATCATCATGGAAATCGAAATCCGGAACAATGCGGCTGACTTCGCCAACCTGGTCAACGGGATTCCTCCCATCATCACGCAGAGCGCCAACACCACAGTGATGGTACCGGATGGGGGAACCACGGTGATCGGCGGAATCTACCGTACCGAAGATTCCATCACCAGAGAAAAAGTTCCGTTTCTGCATAAAGTTCCCCTTCTGGGAAATTTATTCCGGTCATTTGCACGGACCAAGCAAAACAGGGAACTGCTGATATTTATCACTCCAAGGATAATCAAATAAAAAGGGAAAGCCAATGAAAAAAACAGCCATTATTTTCAAAATAACGGTCGCTCTTTTCCTCGCTTCTAGTTTTTTCTCCTGTAATCCTCTGGAAAACGAAACCCGCTCCGGGAGTGTCTTGGTTGTGGAAAGCTTAAAAGGAACGGACATGGAAGACAATGAGGCCAACTTTCTCCAGTCCGATGTCATCTATGAAGACATCGATGCGGGCACCTCAACCATTCATGCCGATACAGCCACGGCGGTCTTAAGCACTCTTCCTCTTGACCCGGCTCCGGTAGCAGGAACATCGCAGTACATGGACATTGTGGTAACCCGTTATATCGTTTCTTATTCCCGCTCCGACGGCAACAACACCCCAGGCGTGGATGTGCCGTATTCTTTCGAGGGATATCTCAATGAAACCATCCAAATCGGCGCTTCCAAGGAAATTTCTTTCATTATCGTGAGGGAAGCGGCGAAAATGGAACCTCCTCTGATCGGACTTCATCAGGGACGCGACAAAGGTGTTTTGAACGTGCAAGCCAAAGTGGAGTTTTACGGCCATGATATGGCAGAGAAGACCGTCAAAGCGACCGGCTACATTTCCATTTTCTTTGCCAATTATGCCAATAATTAAGCTGGAGGGTAATGATGAAAACCAAAATATACATTCTCATGGTCGTGATTTTGGGGCTGTCAAGCGGGCTGTTTAACGCATGCACACGCTCGCAAATCGAAGAGCCCTCCCCGCTCGGGCCGTCCACACTGGCTGTTCTTCTGGACATCAACAGCTACCCCAACGTGATTTTCGCTGGAAAATCCAGACAAGGCGTGCAAATCACTGCGGATCTGAAGAAATATGACGGTGTTCCTATATCCAATCAAACCGTAACGTTTGAAATCCGGGACGAATTCGGCAGCCGCTTATTCACTGGGTTTTTCGAAGACAATCAATCGGTCGTCACCAAAACAACCGACGGAAGCGGCCGGGCGACTGTGACCTATTACGGGCCTCTGGCTCAGGAAATTTTCGTCGCAAATCAAGGATATACTGAGGACAAGCAGGTCTACATCTATGCCCTTGTCGGCTGGGAAGGCAACGAATTCATCGTTGATTACACCCCGGTTTATATAATCAGCGACATCGTAGAATTGACCTTCGATATGCAGGCCAGCCCCAATGTTTTGTGGTGCTCGGAAGAAAATCCTTATTCCGAAATCAGAGGAATCTTCCAAAAAGCGGACGGCGCCCCCATCGTGGGCCGGAAAGTTTTCTTCAAAATTTTGAAGGGCAAAGGAGAATTCGAGGACGGCACCACCAAAACCTACGTTTACACCAATGAAGAAGGCATCGCCGTCATTCAATACGTGGGACCCACCGGTGAAGAAATGGATTTAAGTGAAGAAATGGTGACTATTCAAGGTCAGCCGGAAACTGACTGGATTCACATCGATTCACCCGGCTACGGCGACAGCAGCGGAGACGCCTTTTATCTCCACAAGGAGATGGATATCCGGCTGATCAAGGACACCAATTAACCTCGCCTGGATTATTCTATTCATAGATTCGGATTGAGGCGCGGGTCAAAGTCTTGTGAAGTTTTCCGGAAAAAATTTTATCTAAGGCTGACCGGTTCCGGCTTTTTAAAAGCATCTGGATGCGGTGCTTCCCCCTGAGGCGAGGAAGGGGAGCTTTTGATGGCCCCAGCACCTCCACCCCGGAAATACCGGCTCCGGCCCGGGAGGAAAAGTCCCGGGCTTGACGCGCCGCCGCCCGAGCGCTCCGGTCTTGAAATGTCACTTCAGCCAAAATGGTGAAGGGCGGATAGCCCAGAAGACGGCGGTATTTTATCTCTTCCCTGTAAAAAGACAAATAATCCCCATGTACGGCTGCAGCGATCGCATGATGACGGGGATGCGCTGTTTGAACCACAAATTGAGAATCAGCGGAGTCAATAGTCAGTTTTTTTAATTGGGAAATATAATCATAGGTCTTCTGCCCGGCCCGAAAATCCGGCAGAGACAAGAATGTCTCCGGAAACAAAACCACCACCAGATGATTGGAAAAAGGTTTAATATGACGGGCCAGCATCTGCGTTCCGATAAGAACATCTATTTCCCCGTGCTTATATCTCTCCAGACACTTTTCTTTATCTTCGGCTTTAGTGAATTTATCGGAAAAAAAGCTCTCCACCTTTTTCCCGGGCAGCCGTTTTCCCAGCTCTTCCGCAACTGTTTCTGCCCCCCACTTTCTGTGGGTCATCCTATGTCCGCAACGAGGGCAATCATGAAGGCCCGGCCGGCTGTAGCGGCAGTAACGGCAAACCAGGCGCCCGTCTTTTCGGCTGATCATCAAGGGAATATCACAATTGTCACAGCGGGGGATGTGCCGACAGCGGACACAGAAGAGAAAAGCGGCATATCCCCGCCGGTTTGTGAAGACTAGAACCGGCCGTCTCCGCCCGGTCTCGCTCTTTATGATTTCCACTGTGGTTTCATCTAAAAGAGAATGGTCATCATGGTGTTCCACTATATTCACTTCACCGGCTGGCTGTTCAGGCTCAGTCTGAATTTGAATCAAAAACCCCTGGTTTTCTGCCCGCAGCATATCCTCCACCCTGGGGGATTCAGAGCCGTATACCAGCACCGCCTTTTCTTCACGAGCCCGGAGCCACGCGCCTTTACGTGCGTTATATACCGGACTTTCCAGCTGATAGTAGAGGTCATCCTGTTCCTCATCCATAATTATCAAATCCAGCTGCGGCAGCGGAGTCAGCAAGGCAGAACGCGGACCGGCAATAACGTGTGTTTGTCTGCGGTTGATTCTCATCCAGGCTTTCTTTTTTTCAGCTTCGCTTAACCGGCTGTGCAGAATGGTCAAGTTTTCGCCTAATTTTTTTTCCCATTTCTCTTTAAAGCGGTGTGACAGGTCAATCTCCGGCTGCAGAAACAATATCGTCTGCGAACGGGACAAGGCTTTGCGGATCAAGGCAAAATAGATGTCTTCTCTTGCCAAAAGGGGAGCCCGGAGTAAAAACGGAGAGAACCCGGACCGGTCCACAGCTTGAAAAACCGGTTCCGCTTCAGCTGCTGCCGCCCGGCCGTAAAAAGTCATTTCCATCTGGAAAGAAGAACGCGGCACAGGCGGTGTTTCATCTTCAGCCGCTTCGATGCTGCTTTCGACGGCGATCCATTTCTTTTTCTTTAACGCCTCAAAAACGCCCCGCCCGTTTTTCCCCAGTTTTTTTACGAAATAGTTTTCATTATAACCACGTTTTTCCAGAAGCTTCAGAGCCTTTTCCTCCCGGCTGTTTCCTTTCTTTCCCATCAAGGCCTCCCGGCCTGAGCCGGTCAAGAGCACTTTCGACTTTATTCTCACCTGAAATGAAGACGGAAGAGAGGAATGGAACAATTCTCCAGCCGAAGAATAATAGCTCTCGCTTAACTGAAGGATGAAATCAATATATTCGGGTCTGAACAACGGTTTCCGGTCAATCAGACCGGCGGCCGGCTTTAAATCAAAATTTAAATCCGGGACCGATTTCCGGATTCGGACAATGTATCCGATGCGCGCCTTTCCCCGAAAAGGGACAGCCACCCGGCAGCCCGCTTCAGCCTGAGAGGCGATGGTGTCGGGCAGAACATAAAGAAACGTTTTGAGAAGAGGCAGCGGAAGCGCCACCTCGGCAAAAACGCTCATTTTTTACCCAGAAAGGTCATCACTTTCTGCATGTCTTGCCAGACTTCTCTCTTGATTTCCAAATCCCCTCTCCTCCGAATCAGATAAGAAGGATGAAACGTCGGCATGATTTTTATGTTCCCAAAAGAATGAAAGGAACCTCTTAAGGAAGTGATTCCGGCTGTGGTTTTGAGAAAAAACCGGGTCGGCACATTGCCCAAGGTCACGATGACCTTGGGCTGAATCATTCCAATCTGTTGGAATAAATAACCTTGACACATTTCGATTTCATCCGGCTGGGGATCCCGGTTGCGGGGCGGGCGGCATTTGACTATGTTGGTGATATAGACATCCTCCCGGGTGAAGGTCATGGCTTTAATGATCCGGCTCAGTAATCTTCCGGCTTCCCCTACGAAAGGCCGCCCCTGAATATCTTCGTCTCTTCCCGGCCCCTCCCCCACAAACATGAGATCGGATGAAAGATTCCCTTCTCCCGGTACAGCCTGAGTGCGGGATCTGGAAAGCCGGCATTTGCGGCACTGCAGAATTCCGCGGCATAAAATTCCATATTCCTCATGGATGCTCTTCGGGGACGGAGATGAATCCGGCAAAGGAACCGGCGCGGCCAATTCAGTGACGCCGATATCCCCGAAAAACTTCAAAACCTCTTCCAGGGCTTCCAATGGATTGACGGGATGTTTATCCATAAAGATCTTCGATTTCATCCCAAATTCGGCGGCTTATTTCCAATTTGCTCTGCCGCGGCGTCTCAGCGGACCGGCCGTCCCGGCGGAATATAACAACCTGGTTCCAGTCAGAATCAAAACCGGCGTCTCTGCGGGAAATATCATTGGCGACAATCATATCCGCATTTTTATTCCGGAGTTTAGCCAGCGCGTTTTTTTCAAGGTCTTCTGTTTCCGCAGCAAAACCGACCAGAAAAATATTCTCTTTTCTATGCCCCAGTTTTTTAAGGATATCATCCGACGGCACTAAACCGGGGATTGCACCGGCAGCGGCCTTTTTTCTCTTCTCCGGTTCCACCGCGGCGAATTTATAATCGCTGACCGCAGCCGCCATCACCAGAATATCAATGGTATTCAAGCGGATTTCAATCTCTTCAGCCATTTCCTCCCCAGTTTCAACCTGAACATATTCGATTTCCGGGGAAGGTTGAACAGCCGATGGTCCTGAAATCAGGGTCACTCCGGCTCCCCGGCGAAAGGCTTCCTCCGCCATCTCCCAGCCCATTTTTCCTGAGGACCGATTGCTGATGAACCGGACCGGGTCCATATATTCACGGGTGGGCCCGGCGGTCACAAGCACTTTTTTTCCTTGCAGGTTCCGGCTTCGAGCGATCAAGGACAGACCCGTTTCCACAATTTTTTCCGGTGAGGCCAGCCGCCCCCATCCGGAAGTCCCACAGGCAAGGTGCCCCAGCTCCGGTTCAATAAAACACACCCCGCGGGATTTGAGCTTGCGGATATTTCTCTGAACGGAAAAATGAAGATACATCTTCTCATTCATAGCCGGCGCCACTGCGGCCGGCGCCTTCGCCGCCAGGTAAAATGTGGTTAAAAAATCATCCGCCACACCGGAAGCCATTTTACCGATCACATTGGCCGTGGCCGGAGCCACCAAAAACAATGAGGTTTTATCAGCCAGTTCCACATGCCGGATGTTTTCGGAGATCCCCTCTTCGAAAAGATCCACCAAAACAGGCCGTCCAGTCAAGGCTTTAAACAAACGGGGATGGATCAAACGGGCCGCATTGGGGGTCATAATCACTTGAACCGTCTCGCCTTTGTCTTGAAACCGGCGGACGATCTCACACGATTTGTATATGCTTATGGAAGAACTGATGCCAAGGACAATTGTTTTCATATCTTTATTCTTGAGAAAAACTCGCCAGAATAGGAGTGATTTCTTTTTGACGGACCGGCAGCCGGCAGCGGGCGGCGGTTATCACTGCGTTCAATTCAACTGAAGCTTTTTCCAGGTCATCATTGACGACGATATAATCAAAATCTGAATAATGGCCAATTTCTTCCCGTGCCGTTTCCATCCGGCGTCTTATGCTGTCCGGATCATCCGAGCCCCTTTGTTCCAGGCGTCTTTTCAATTCCCGGTAATGAGGCGGCAGGATAAAAACAAAACAGGCTTCCCTGACTTTCTTGCGGACCTGAGCCGCTCCTTGAATATCGATATCAAGGAGAACATCCCCCTGGAAAGATTTGATTTTAATCTCCCGGCGGGAGGTTCCGTATAAATGTCCATGGACCTCCGCCCATTCCAGCATCCGTCCTTCCCGGATCATTTCTCTGAATTCCTGCTCCCCGGTAAAATAATAATCCCGCCCCTCTTTTTCGCCGGTCCGCTTTGGGCGGGTGGTATGGGATACGGAAAATTCTATATTCTCCAAATCAGTGACCGTCCTTCCCGCCAAGGTGGTTTTTCCACACCCTGAAGGTCCCGAAACAACAAACAGCATTATTAAATCCCCGCTTATTTTATCAAAAAAAATGAGTTTTTCCCACGCCGCATTATTCCAAATTCTGAACCTGCTGCCGCATGCTCTCCAATTCCGTCTTGATGATCAGGCACTGCTTAACCATCTCCATGTCCTGAGCCTTGGAATTTATGGTGTTGGCTTCCCGCAAAAGTTCCTGGAAAACAAAATCCAGTGATCTTCCCACCGGGCAATCCTTTTTGAGAAGTTCGTCCGCATGAGAAATATGGGCGTTGAGGCGTTCGATTTCTTCACTCACATCCCATTTTTGGGCGGCGAACACCGCTTCTTCCAGTATCTTTTCTTCGGAAACAGGCATATCCCGGCACAAAGAACGAATTCTCTCCTGAAGAATTTCCTTCATACGGTGCGGCTGATTATCAGCTAATCCCTCCGTCCGCGCCACAGCCTGTTTGACTTTCTCCAAATGATCCAAAATGTCCTTTCTCAACCGGCCGCCTTCACGTTTTCTGACCTGAACCAAAATATCCAGGGTGGACAGAAAACTCTTTTCAATGAGCAGAGCTTCCTCCTCAGTGAAATCCTTGCGCTTCAACTCGAAAACATGCGGAATATTAAGCACATTGTCAATCCGGAATTCCCATGGAGATTGATATCCTTCAGTGGACTTCTGCAAAGCGGTCAGTATTTTCTTCAGCAGTTTTTCGTTGATGACCAAATCCCATTTCCCCGGATCTGAAAATTCAAAATCAAGATAAACATCCACCCGGCCGCGGTGGATACGGGTCCGGCACAAATCCCGCAGCCGGTTTTCAATATCACCGATATGATTTCCGCGGCAATGCCAGTCTAAAAACCTGTGGTTGAGAGTTTTGACACTGACTCTCAAGGTAAAAGACTTATGATTGAACCGCTCCTCCGCAAAGCCGGTCATGCTTTGAATCATGTTCACTCCAGTTTTTCCTGAGGAAATTGCAATTCATATAATTTCCGGTAAAGACCGTCCCGGAGCATCAGTTCCTGATGGGTTCCGGTTTCCTGGATCCGGCCGTTATCCAAAACTAAAATTTTATCCGCCGCCCGGATAGTGGATAATCGGTGGGCGATGACCAACGTGGTTCGATTCCTCATCACCTTGGCGAGAGCGGTTTGAATCAGCTTCTCCGATTCGGAATCCAAAGCCGAAGTGGCTTCATCCAGGATGAGGAGGGGAGGATCCTTCAGCAGAGCCCTGGCGATAGACAATCTCTGCTTTTGCCCGCTGGACAGCAGGCCTCCTTTCTCTCCGATATACGTTTCATACCCTTGGGGAAGACGGTCAATGAAATCATGAGCTTCAGCGATTTTCGCCGTTTCGATAATTTTTTCCATGGGGATATCATCCCTTCCGTATGCGATATTGTTCTTGACGGTATCATTAAACAAAACCATTTCCTGTGTGACCAGACCGATCTGAGAACGAAGCGAGTCCAAGGTGACCTTGCTGATGTCATGGCTGTCCATCAGGATTTTGCCTTTATCAGGATCATAAAAACGGGTCAGAAGATTAATAATAGTAGTCTTTCCGGAACCGCTCAACCCGACCAATGCCGCCATTTGGCGGGGATCCACCTCAAAGCTTATATCATTCAGAACCTCTGCGGTGCCCTGATAGCTGAACGTGACATGATCAAATTGAATTTCCCCTTTCACTTCAGAGAGCGGAAAAGCATTGGGATGATTGGACACAGAGGGCCGTTCATTCAACACTTCGTGCACCCGTTCATGGCAGGCCACACCCTGCTGGATAACATTATTGGCACGGCTTAAGCGTTTAATGGGGGTATACATCATAAAAATCGCCATAACGAAAGCACCGAAATCACCGGCGCTTATTTCTCCGCTTGCTATACGATCCGTGCCCACATAGAGAATAAAAGCTCCCACCACTCCGCCTAAAAATTCCATAAAGGGAGAGGAAAGGCTTCCCAGCCATCCTAATCTCAAGCTGGTCTTAAAGTAATTTTTGGTTTTTTGGAAAAACTTCTTCATTTCGAAGTTTTCCATATTAAAGGCCTTAACAATTTTATTCCCGGTTATGGTCTCGTGCAAAAGATTATAGATTTCCGCCATCCGGATCTGATTGATGCGGCCGGTTTTCTTCAGCAAGCGGCTGAAAACCGCCAAAGGAATCACTGCCAGAGGCGCTATGATAAAAGAAACCAGCGCGAGTTTCCAGTCGATAAAAAAGATTCCAATCAACAGCGCAAAGAGAATAAACAATTCCTGCATCAGATCTTTGGCACTGCCGGAAACCGCTTCCTGAATTTTGTCGACGTCGCTGGTCAGCCGGGACATCAGCTCTCCGGTGGACCGGTGATCGAAAAAACCGGAAGACTGGTATACCAGATGACTGAAGAGATCATCCCTCATGTTTTTGACCACATTCAGCCCGATGAACTTCATGAAATAATCAGAAAGAAAGGTGAAAAGACCTTTACCTAAAATCACCGCCACCAAAATCACCGGGAGGTATTGAATCAGCTGGTCCATAGAGACCCCCAAAATATTGATGACCAAATCAACAAACCGTTTTTTTTCCGGTATGTCGTGAGGGGACATTTTGAACATATAATCCATAATCGGCTGGACCAGGTTTACAAAAGCATAGGTAAAAAAGGCGACAAAAATTGTGAATAAAAACGAAAGGGCCAGACGCCCTTTTTGGCTGAAAGTCAGCTTCAGAAGTTGGAAGACTTGTTTCATGAGTTGGATCTGCCGGCCAGCCAGGAAGCGATTTCATAGGCATTCAGCGCAGAGCCGCGGGTTAAATTATCCGCCGCCGCCCATAACCAAAAACTGTTGGGGAAAGCCTCGTCTTTTTTTATCTGGCCGACTAAAATCTCTTCCTTTCCCGCCGCTTCGCTGGATGACACCGGGCAGGATTGAGAAGGAAGATAATATTTAAAATAGGGAGTGTCCCGGAAAACCTGACCCATTTCATTGATATCAGCCTTCTTGTCGAGCTCCACATACATCATCAAGGAATAGGTATGGAAAACCGGAGCCTGCACAAGTGATAATGACAACGGAAGATCCGGCTGATCCAACACACTTTTGATCTCCCGGCTAATCTGTTTTTCATGGGGGGAATAACCGCCTTTGTCTGTAGATTCAATCTGGCTCAGCAGATTAAAGGCGGCCCTGGCTTTGAACACTTTTTTAGAAATGGATCGGCTGCCCAATAAATCAGCGCTTTGGGAAGCCAATTCCTCAATCCCGCGCTCTCCATATGCGGAAACCGGCTGCAGGATAAACGCCACCGCCTTTTCCAGGCCGAACGCCCGGGAAACAGCCTTAATAAGGTGAGTCATAATAATAGTGACGGGATGAGGATTCACGATCAAGTGCTGTTCCTTTTTAAGTGTTGTTTCGTTTATCCCGGAAACAATATGAGCCGCTCCGGAATCCGGCCCAAAACTTCCCTCCATATCAATAGCATAAATCCCGTTTTTTTCCGCCCAGCGGCCGATGTCACGATTGGTCCCGGGGTCGGCGGCCAGGAATATAAGATTGACGTCTTTCAGCAGCTTTTTTTCCGGTGCCTGGATAACCCGGGCTTCATCTCTGAATTGAGTTAACTTGCTGTATTCTTCTTTGACTTCCGGATCATAAAACTCAATCCCGGCCATGGGAAATTTCTTTTGGGTCAGAATGTTTTTGACTTCTTTGCCCCGCAGGGAATCGGCTCCAATAAGAGCCAGCCGCAGTTTGGAATTTTTTGTCATAATGACTCAAATCTCACAGAGAATTTTTATATTCTTCCAGCATGATATGCATTCTGTCTTTTAATCTCAATTTTTTTTTCTTTATTTCTTTTTCATGAAGCTTCTCATCTTCGGTCATATATTTTTTTTGTTTATAAAGATCCAGCTCTTTTTCATATTTTTGATGGAGCTCAAGCGCTTTTCTGAATTCCTGGTTTTCTTGCTTCAGACGTTCTTTTAAACTATTTTCTCCCATGGAACTCTCCTTCTTTTGATCTATCCTTAAGCCTGGCCCATTTATTAATCTTTCCTTACGCCCGGGCTTTAAACTCAGGAAAAACCCAGGCTTAATTATCATCCGGGTTGAAAAAAAGAATAACATATTGTGGGGGGGATTTCAATTTAGACGAATTCCGGGGGTTTCTCCAATTTTTCCTTTATCAGGGTGAAATTCGGAAGAGAGGGCGGCACAGCCGCCTTCCCGGTCTTCAACCTCTGCGGGCAAAAAGGGTCCACCGAAGCCGGCAGCACACCGCGAAGAACAGCGGTCACAATGAAAAAGAAAGAAAATAAAAATGTTTCTGTTGTCATTTCCATAAAAATTTTATATACCCATAAAAGAAGGGATAACATCATCACCATTTTTTTATGAATTCATCATGTGTATAATACACCACGAACGATGAAAATGATCCCAATGTCATTCCCGGAGCGGAGCACTTTTGAGTCTGTCATTCCGAGGTACGCAGTGCCCTTGAAGAAGATCGGTTTGTTCGAGAACTAAGGGCGATAGGAGCAACAGTTTGGAGCCGCGACCCTGAAACAGGAAAGCAAATTAGATTCACAGCGCACGATGGGCATTTCGCTTTGTCGCTTGACGGGGTTGTCGAGGGGCTGCCCGACGCCCCCAAAAAGCCGCACATAGTGGAGATGAAGACTGCAAACGAAAAGTCTTTTAAGGCGACCAAGGCAAAAGGCGTCAAGGAAGCGAAGCCCGTCTACTACGCCCAGGTGCAGGCAGGTATGCACTTGTCTGGCATACATGATTGCCTGTTCTTGATGAAAAACAAGAATGATGAAAGCCTTTACGGCGAGCGCATCAAGTATGATCCGGCCTATGCGCTCAAGCTTCTGGCCAAGGCGGGTGAGATCATATGGAGCGACAAGCCGCCCGAAAAGATCAGCGGCGACCCGTCCTATTACATCTGCAAATTTTGCGACTACAAGGACGTGTGCCACGGCGACAAGGTGCCGGAGGTGAATTGCCGGACATGCGCTCACGCCACGCCAGAGAAAGGCGGCG
>JAWODN010000111.1:0-53154 GCA_046483285.1 Candidatus Aminicenantota bacterium
AGTAGAGGGAAATGTAGGTTGCCAGGGTCCTGCCGGGTTCCTTGGCCGATACGACCAGAGGACCTTGGTGAACCCAGTCGCCGTGATAAGCCAGTTCCGCTTCATAATCATATAAATTATGAGGGAGATAATGACGCTCAACCCGGCGGCTGTGCATGGCATCCCGGGACCGGTTCCATTCATAAAAAGAATCCGTCTCGACCGCACGGAGAGAAACCGGATGGTTTAAAAACCGGCCCTCCGCCGTCCGCAGGCTTTCTTCGGCGGTGACCAGCAGCGAGCCTTCCTCGGCAGCCGCTTCCACCGCTCCGCTCAATACCCGAAGTTCTGTTTCCAAATTATCCCGGACACGAATCCGGTACAACCCGTTTTCCAGGAAATAATATGAGGCATCCGGAGTGTGCACCTCAATATCTTTTTCTCTTTCCATGGCATTGATCCGCAGAAATATTTCACCTGAAATGAGATGCAGCTGCACATGGTAGTTGTATTCATCAGGAAGCCCGGCAATATCAAGCTGGGTATAGCTGTTGACACGAAGATAATTTCTTTTTCCCAGATGAATTTCAGCTCTTCCGTCACGGATCCCCAGCTTATCGCCCTTGATTAAAGCCAAATTGACCACGCCTTCTTCATAGCCGAGATCTTCAGCCCTCTGAATGAAAACATCTCCCTGCACATAACTCATCCGGGCGTAACTGTAATCATAATAACTCGAGCCGGGAAGAGCCGAACTCGCCGTGAAGAAAACCATCCAAAAAGTCACGAACATCATTTGTTTTCTCATGCGGCCTCCTTTCACTTCTTTATTGTAGCAAAATGCGTGCCAAATGATTACCCTTAAACAGGGCAAATGGAATGTCCTTTCTGGATGACAGGTGTCGGAAATTCCGCCTGGATGATGAACAGGCCGGAATCGGAGCGGATGTCCTCGCTGGGGACATCCGCGTGGCGGCGATCCATCTCCCGCTCCCATGACCACATAGAAACGATTTTCTTAGTAATAGATCAGGCTAAATAATATTAATGAGAGTTTGACGCGTTGTCAAATTCATCCCGCAGGCGAAAGCGGATTTTCAAAAAACATGTTATAATATCATAAAAAGAGTGTGCCGGAAGTAAAGAATTCGATCATGAGGACATATGTTCCTGGCTTATTGACGGGGCCGGGATGGCCGCAGATGCGAGGCTCAGACTATGAATAAGTCAGGGTGCACATAAAAAATTGAAAAGGAAGGGAAAAATGAGAAAATTTTGGGTTCCGTCAATCGTTCTCGGATTTACGCTTTCTCTTTTTCCCCAGCAGGTCGACGAAGAATCAATGGTGATCAATGTCGAGGTGCCTGTCCGGGTATTTAAGGGAGATGTGTTTATTGATGATTTAACCATTGATGATTTCGAGATTCTGGAGGATGGAGTTCCTCAGAGAATCGAAGCGGTTTACCTGGTGAAAAAGCGCAATATTGAACGGAGTGAAGAAAAGAAACGTTTCGCCCCGGACACCGCAAGGAATTTCTTTTTGTTTTTCGAGATCACGGAATATAATGAACGTATCGGCCAGGCCGTAGATTATTTTGTTAAGAATATCATTGACCCGGGGGATTTTCTTACCATCGTGACCCCTCTTAAAACCTACCGTCTGAGGGGAAAAGCCCTTGAGGTCCAGAGCCGGGATGAAGTTGTCTCGCAATTGAAAGGCCTTCTGCGTCGCGATGCCTTGTACGGGAATATGGAATACCGAAACACCATTAAGGAATTAAGTTCGCTGGCGATGACGTTGTCGGCTTCCTTGAGCCAGGACCCGCACCTTCAGCGCCAGGATGAATTTACGGATCTGGGGAATCTGGAATTGTCGGTGGATGAGCAGTTAGGCCGGTACCAAAGCCTGCTGGAAAAACTGGAAACCCTGCGGTTGGTGGACCAGGAGCAGCTCTTGAAATTCGCCAAATTTCTGGAAAATAAAGAAGGGCAGAAATCGGTGTTTCTGTTTTACCAGAGGGAATATGTTCCCCAGATCGATCAGCGCATATTAAACCAGTATATGGCCTTGTATCAGGACAGACCTGATCTGCAGCAGACCCTCGCCGGGATCGGGGATTTTTTCCGCCGTGACATCAGTTTTGATCTGAATCATGTCAAACAGGTATACGCTGATCGCTCTATTGCCATTCATTTTCTTTTCATCACCCAGCAGGCTCAAAATGTTTATGGGATCACTTTCCGTGAACAAAGCGAGGACATTTTCAGTGCTTTCCGGGAAATGGCAAGGGCCACCGGCGGTTACATTGAAAGCTCCGCCAATCCCCGCTATTTGATTCGGCGCGGGATGGAAGCATCGGAAAACTATTACTTGCTTTATTACTCTCCCCGCAATTATACTCAGGACGGCAGCTTTAAAAACATTGAGGTCCGGATCAAAGGAAACAATTTCCGCGTTGTCAACCGCCTCGGCTACTATGCCGATTAACCTGCTTTTTACTGCCGCTTCTTCTTATGCCATTTGGAGCGGTCGGGCGGCTCCGGTTTTTTAATTTTTTCGGGCGGATTTTGTTCTAATTCCCTCATAAGAACTTCCACTGCTTTTTCCAGGGTGGGATCCTGTCCGCGGGCGACCAGTTCCGGACGGTCGTAAATCTCAATATCAGGAGGCACGCCGATGCCTTCCACATCCCATTCTCCCTGCTTATTGACAAAACCGAAAGTGGGAACCGCCAGGCTTCCTCCGTCGATCAGGGAGGGATTGCCCGAAACGCCCACTAAGCCTCCCCATGTCCGGGTCCCGATCAGCGTGCCCAGTTCTTTTTCGCGGAAGTAATAGGGGAACGCGTCTCCCCCGGAAGAACTGTAGTGATTGATCAGCATGGCTTTGGGCCCGACATGGGCCATCGCCGGCGTGGAGGTCAGTTCCAGTCCCCGGCGCGCCCAGTAATTCAAAATATGCCTGTCCAGCAGCCGGATCATGACATCAGGGATAAAACCGCCGCCGTTGTATCGCTCATCTATGATCAGGGCGGCTTTATTTTTGAAGGCGTAAAAGCCTTTGAACAGCTCCCGGTTTCCTTCCGCGGAGGTATTTGGAACATGGAAATAGCCGATGCGGCCGCCGGATAGTTTATCCACCATTTCTCTCCGGGACTTGACCCAATCCAGGTAAAGGAGGTTTTGTTCGCTGGATACCGGTTTAATCCAGTATTCGCGGGCTCCTTCAGCTTCCGGCCGGGAGTTGACCCGGATGGGGATCTTTTCTCCGGCGGTGTTTTCAAGGAAACGATAGGGATTTTCGGAAGTGGTGACGTCATACCCGTTGATGCTGATAAGGTATTCTCCCTCTTTGATGTCGACGCCCTGTTCAGTCAAAGGCGACCGGGTGTTTTCATTCCAGTTTTCTCCCGGCAGGATTTTGCTGATGGTATAGCGGTTGGAGGTTTCATCGGGCTGAAAAAAGGCTCCGAGCAGACCCCCTTCGATCCGTTCCACGCGAGGAAAGTCTCCCCAGTTGACATAACAATGCCCCACGTTGAGTTCCCCCACCAGTTCTCCGAAAATAAAATCGAGGTCGGCGCGGTGGCTGACATGAGGGAGAAGCCGGCCGTATTTTTCCTTCATGGCGGTCCAGTCCACTCCGTGCATATTTTCCACGTAGAACCACTCCCGGAAGATTCTCCATCCGTCATTGTATATCTGCTCCCATTCTTTCAGCGGATCGATTTTCATATCCATATCGCTGAGGTCCAGGGCGCCGTCTCCGGCTTTCTGACCCGGTTTGAGGTCGATGATTCCGTACCGGCTGCCGGCCCGGTACATGAATTTCTTCTTGTCGGCGGAGAGTCTGCCGCTGGAAATGCCGCTGATGATAAGGTCGTCCTTTTTCCCTTCAAATTTAAAAAGATGAAGATCCTGGCCGGTGAGATACAGGAATCCGTCTTCCACCGCCCAGATGGACCGGTAGTTTCCTGCCTTAGGGGGAAGAGCGATGATGCGGTCTTTGATTCCCTCAAAATCAATGGTTACGGCTGGATCGACGGCGGTCTTTTTCTCTGGCGCTTTTTCCTGGTTTTTCACCGGGAGAGCCTCTACGTCATCCGGCTCAAGAATCAGGGGCGGAGCGTCGGCGTTCAGGGCCGCTGCGTAAATACGGGTCGCCTGGTTGTAGAGATAATCAAATTCAAAACTGGAAAAGGTGAGGTTGAAATCACGGTTGGACAGAAAAAGCAAGTGCTGTCCGCAGGTGGAAAACTCAGGGGTGAAATCCTGATATATATCACCGGTAAGTTGATAGGCTTTATTCTTTTCCAGAGAATAAACCCATACCGCTTGTTGCTCGCTGGCCCCTTCTTTGGTGTAAGCCACCCAGCTGGAGTCGGGGGACCACCGGTAGGTGGTCAAGTCAGACCGGGTGGCTTGATCAATGACTGTTGTTTTCTTGGTATTAATATCCAGGATCTGCAGATTCTGATCTTTGGTATAAAAAAGCAGTTTGGTGCTGTCGGGCGACCAGACCGGAGGAAATCTCCATGTGCGGCTGTTTTGAGTCAATTGAGTGACTTGATTATCCTGGACTCTATCTAAAAGGTAAAATTCATATTCGCCGGTTTGATCGGAGGTGTAAACGATATAGTGGCCGTCCGGCGACCATTTCGGATCCATTTCCCGCACTCCCTGCGAACGGTTGAGGTTGTGGGTGACGCCGCTTTCAGCCGGAACCGTGAAAATATCGCCCCTGGCTTCAAAAATCCCCCGTTTTCCGGTGGGGGACACATCGAAGTTCACGATGTTATCTTTGATGTTTTTAAAATAAGGAAGCCTGTCAGGATTGTCGAAATGAATATTCACCGGAATTTTTTCGGATTGTTCGCTTTGCAAGTCCAGCTTATAGATATAACCCCCGTTCTGATAAACAACCATGCCGTTGCTTCCCGAAGGCCAAAGCACGTCGTATTCATCGTGGTTGGTCACCTGCACAATCTTTCCGGAATCGAGGTGATAGGAGTATATATTGAGAGTCAAATCCCGGTCGGATACAAAAAAGATTTTGTCATCCCACCAAACCGGGTGCTGGTCGGTTCCTTCAAAAGCAGTCAGCCGTTGGGAAGAGTTGTTGACCAGGTCGTATATCCACACGTCCTGGGCGCGGCCGCCGGTGTGCCGTTTCCAGGTGCGAAATTCCCGGGAGATGGGAGTATATACGATTTCATTTCCGGTGGGAGAGAAAGATCCCCCGCCGGCTTCGGGGACCGGAAGGGGCTTCTCCAGGCCGCCTTCGCGGTCGATAAGAAAGTATTTGCCCATTCGGCGTCCGAAAGGAGTCCGGTTGGCCCGGAAGAGGATGTGCCGGCTGTCCGGGGTCCAGTCAAGGGGATAGTGGTCGAAACCGCCTCGCGGGGGCATCATGCCGACATCATTATAAAAAGTCAGCTGCTTGGGAACACCGCCGGAAGAAGGCATGACATAGATCTGCCGTGAACCGGAGTACTCTCCTGAAAAGGCTATCCATTTTCCATCGGGGGAAATTTTGGGAAAAATTTCCAGTCCCTCATGCGAAGTCAAACGTTTGGCTTCGCCGCCTGCAGATGATACCGACCAGATATCTCCGCCGTATACAAAAACCGTCAGCTCGCCGTTGATATCCGGCATCCGCAGAAGCCGCGTGCCTTCTGATGCGCCTGAAAAGACGGTTAAAAGCAAAACTCCCAAAAGAATACTTATTTGTTTTTTCAATTCGTTCCTCCTTTTTATCCCCGGACCGGCTTCAGCCGGATGTGTTTGGACGGTTGAAACGGCCGGTGAAAAAAATTAAATATATACCGGGTTTTCACATCGGGATCAAAGGGCATCAATTTTCATCCAATTGTTTTGCTTCGCATGCTTTACCATTTACTGAAATTATGAATAAGATCCAGACGGTCCTGGATGCTCATTTTGCGGCCGGAATCATCCACTACCCGGACCCCCCCTTCTGTGGGCTTGGTGTTCCACTGGACGGCGCGGGCGAATTCCTTACGGCCTTCCCAGAGATATGGAACCGGGAAATAGCCTTGTTTGAACGCCTGAAAAAGGCCCTCGGCGCTGTAGAGATCCGGGATGTGTTTTTCCATGTCTTGAATCATCAAAGCGGCGTCGTGAAAGATCTCTTCCGAAGCGGTTTTGACATCCCGGCTTTGAATCATCTCCTGAATATCATTCTTCCGCCGGAATTCAGGGTAATGCCGCAACGCGGCTTTGGTGATGCGGATGCTGTCGTCGATCACCTCCGGATCGGCGAGATGCAAGGCCTCGGAGTAGCTGACCACATGGATGATTTCAGGGCTGCCGGCTTTTCCGGGTTCCACATCGGCCATAAGGGCGGTGACAGCGGCTAGTTGAATTTTGGCTTTTTCTATATCCGGTGAGAAATAATCAAGCCCGGCACGGGGTTGGTAGATCACCCGGAAATTGGGGCTTTCCAGGCGCCGCACCAACCGCAGCAAAGCGCGGGATTTAGCCAGGTCATTCAGCCCCTGGGTTGATTTGGGGGTGTTCAGCATATTCTGCAGCACCAGGGTGCGGATGCCGAGTTTGCGGGCTGTGCGGGCGGCCAGATAGGCTGAGACCACGTAGGCGATATCATCGCCGCCCCTGAAGGCGAAGTGGTGGGGGATATTGGGCTCAAAAGGCTTGCCGGCCGAGGCGATATATTGGACCGCTTCCATATGTTCTTTCAACCCCTCTTCAACGCCCAAAGGCCCCCGTCCGTCGACGCGGTTGAACCACCAAAAAGACAGCGCATGCCAGGCCATGTTGAGATTCCGTTCCAGTATCCGTGCCATTTCGGCCACATTTTTGGTGCCGGAGTAGGCCCGGACCAGCATGGGGGAAGCGTCCTCCCGGATGGCGCGCAGTTCGAATTCACTGTTGAAAGGAACACCCCCGCCGTTTGGCAGGTCATCCCACGCTTCCCCGAAATGGGACTGACTGAGCTGAGAAGAGCCCACCGAGATTATATCCAGAAATCCGCTTCGGGATAATTCTTTCAGCCATTGGGAAAAAAGAGCCAGCGCTTTTTCCCGGTCTTCCAGATAAGGCCCGGCATGAACCCTGAACAAGGGAAGATTACCGGATTCGCGGGCGGCATTGAGCCGGAGCACCACGTGATCGCCGGTGGTTCCGTATCCCTTATAGCTATACCGGAGTGAGGGCCTTTCGCTTTTGTGTTTTTCCTGCCGCAGCATCGTTTTTCCGAAATCCATCCGCAAATCGTCATAGGCGGACTGTTTCAGTATGGTTTTAGGGATTGATTTTTCGGGAACCCCGAGTTTTTTCAGACTCTCAACCGGGGTTTCCTCCCCCCGGAAAACGGGAAACCGGTCTCCGAATTCTTTTTGTACGGATTCACATGCGCCGGGAAGGCCGGCGAAATATATTTGTTTGACGGCGCCGTCTTTTTTCCATGAGAGGGAATCATCGTTTTCTATTCGTGTTGCCAGCCGTCCGAATGCGGTCACACCCTGGCCGGGATCCAGGCGGTAGCTGAATCCGAGACGGGTGATGCGGTTTTCCAGAATCCATTTTTTGATTTTGGAGAAATAGTGAGGATTGGCGATTTTATCCACCGCTTCCGCGATCTCGGCGGGGGCGATATGAACCCGGAAGCCGCATTCTTCCAGCAAGCGGGCTATGTGGCTTATGCCCAGAGTATGGGCGTCGATTCCGGATTTAATCAATCCGTAGCGGGTGTCGGCAAAGGAATTGTCCGCTGACATGATTCATCCTTTCTTCTTTCTGTCAAATTAAAAAAACCTGATGCTTTTGAGGCCTGTGTCCGGCTGATAAAATTATTATCTCACAGAAAATTCAATCCGGTCAAATGCCTGAGGGCTCTCATTTTTTTCCGGATCATGGTGAAACTCAGGAGAGTTGATTTTTTTTTGAAAGCCTATTAATCTTAGACTTTAATTAAAGAGGGGCGGCGATCCATCTTCCGCTCCCATGGCTGAAAGGAAAGGAATAGGCCAGGCTTGACTGGCCTATTCATAAAACTTGAAGAAAGGAGGACGAAGTGAGAAACCGATTGCTGCTTTGGACGGCGGTGGTTTTCCTGCTGACCGTATCCCTGGGTGCTCAGGATCTGGTTCTTGAAGGAGGGACCGTCCTGACCATCACCAACGGTGTTATTGAAAACGGCGTGGTGGTGATTAAAAACGGCAAAATCCAAGCCGTCGGCCGGGATATTCCGGTTCCGCCGGATTTAAGGGTGATTGATATTTCCGGGAATTATGTTATGCCCGGCATTATCGACAGTCATTCTCATATCGCTTTGGCTGATGTCAATGAAGCCACCGACCCGGTAACCCCTCAAATCTGGATGAAGGAGGCCCTTGAGCCTTTTTCAGATTCCATCCGCAAAACCCTGGCGGGAGGGGTTACCGCCGTCAAAACCATGCACGGCAGCGCCAATGTCATAGGCGGTGTTAATGTCACAATTAAATTGAAATACGGAACGGCCATAGAGGAAATGATTGTGCAGGGAGTGAGACCGCAGTTGAAGATGGCGCTGGGAGAAAATCCCAAGCGTCTTTACGGCGGCCAGGGAAAGACCCCTTCCACCCGCATGGGAAACGCCTATGTCATGCGCAAGGCTTTTATCGAAGCCCGTGAATACATCCAGAAATGGGAGCAGTATGAAGAAAAGAAAGCCGAAGGAAAAGATGTCCAGCCTCCCAAAAAAGACCTGAAGATGGAAACTTTAAAAATGACGCTTGAAAAAGAGCTGTCCGTTGACTGTCATGCCTACCGGGCGGATGAAATTGTCTGGCTGATTAATTTCTGCAGGGAATTCGATATTGATCTCCTCCAGATCAGTCACTGTATCGACGGGTACAAAGTGGCTGATGTTCTCGCTGAATCCGGTGTGTTCTACGGAGGATGGGTGGACTGGTGGGGATTTAAGGATGAAGCCTATGATGGAACGCCCTATGGGATAAAGATTTTATATGATGCCGGTGCGAAAATTGTGATCAATTCCGACAGCGCGGACGAAGGCCGGTACCTCTTCCTGAATGCCGCAAAAGTTTTGAAATATAATGATATCCCGGAAAACGAAGTCTTGAAAATGATCACCCTCAACCCGGCGAAATCTTTGGAGATGGCCGACCGGGTGGGAAGCATTGAAAAAGGAAAAGACGGTGATTTGGCTGTATTCGACAAGCATCCGTTGGATTCCACCACAAAATGCCTCATGACCATCATTGAAGGGAAGGTGTATTTTGATTATGACAGAGACAGCATCACCGCAAAGGGGACTGACAATGAATAAAAAAATTCAATTATTCGCGATCCTGTTTCTTATGGCCGGGGTCGTTTTTGCCGGAGCCGGCGATAAAATCCTTATCATTAACGGAACCATTGTCCCTGTGACCGGAAAGACCATACCCGGCGGCAGCCTTTTGATTGAAGGCGGCAAGATAACCCGCATTTCATCTGTCTCCATTGAAGCTCCTGAAGATGCTGAAATCATCGACGCGGAAGGTAAATTTGTGTACCCGGGGATGGTGGCTTTGATGACAGCGGTGGGTGTCACCGGATATCCCGGAGCGGGATCGGATATGGACGAGCAGGGAACTGTGACTCCCCAGATGGATCCCTATGACGCGGTCAACCCGGGAGATGAAACCATTCCGGTCACCCGGATGGGAGGCGTCACCACGGTCATGACCGTCAGCGGGACCCGAAGCCCCGTCAACGGCAAGGCTGTGGTCTTGAACTTGGATGGGCATCTGGCGGAAGAAATGATACTTAAACAGCATGTTGGACAGATCTTCAACACCGCCGCCAAACAGAGAGGCCGGTATCCGTCGACTCTTCCGGGAGTGGTTGCCCTGATTGAGGATAAATTGGATGACGCGCGCCGCTATGCTGAAAGACAGGATAAGTCCGGCAAGGACGAGGGTGAAGATGACCATAAAAATTCAGCTTCAAAAACCGACTTGGTTATGGAAGCCCTGGTGCCGGTGATAAAAGGGGAGGTTACCGCTTTTTTTCTCACTTCTGATGAGGTGTCTCTCCGCAACGCGCTGAAAATTATAGAGGAGTATAATCTAAAGGCGGTCATCCGGGCCGGCCGCGGTGTGCTGAAATACGCTGAGGAACTGAAAAAAATGGACATTCCGGTTATTTGGGCGGGGACCACCGCCATTCCGGAGAGATGGGAACCGTTTGACCGCTTTTACCATGCCGCCGCTGTTCTGGAAAAAATAGGCGTGATGTTTGCCTTTGACCCGGGGGGAAGGGGGGCGGAAAGCCGGAATGTCCGCAATCTTCCTGTTCCGGCCAGCATATCCGTGGCGCATGGATTGTCCCCGCAGGCCGCTCTGGAAGCTCTGACCATCAACCCGGCGAAAATTTTGGGAATAGACGATCAGCTGGGGTCCCTGGAAGAGGGGAAAATGGCCAATGTGGTTATTTGGACCGGCAGCCCGATCAAAATGACCTCACGGGTGGAAACGGTTATCATCAAGGGAAAAAAGATTCCTATGAACAGCGTGCAGACCCGGCTTCGCGACAAGTTTGAAAAAGTAGTCGAGGAACGGATGAAGAAATAAATGGTAAATGGTGAATGGTAAATGGGGAATGGAGGGAAGGGGGTTAAAGCTGGTCTTCCGGAACGCCGAGGCTGAGCCCTAATCCAAGAGCGGCTTTAATCCATCGGTGGTCGGGCGTCACCAGGCGTGATTTTCCGGCGATTTTTTCAATAGGAACGGAATCCAATTCATTTTTATTTAGGACGACCATACGGGCGTAATCACCCCGGTGCGCCATGCGGGCGGCTTCGCATCCGTAAACCGTGGCCAGCAGGCGATCGCGGGAAGTGGGGGTCCCTCCGCGGAGCAAGTGTCCCAAAATGGTCACCCGGCATTCCATGGAGATCTTATCTTCAATTTGCTGGGCCACTTTATAGGAAATCCCTCCCAGCCGCACCTTTTCCGGAGACTCCTCGATAATTTTTTTCACCACCTGTTCTCCCCCCTTGGGCTTGGCGCCCTCGCCGACCACCACGATGGAAAACTTTTTCCCGCGGGAGTTGCGGAGCTTGATCTGGTCGCATACCGCTTCAATCTGGTAAGGAAATTCCGGGAGCAGAATGATATCGCCGCCGCCGGCTAATCCAGATGCGAGGGCCAGCCATCCGGAGTGCCGTCCCATCACCTCCACCACCATAACCCTGTGATGGGATTGGGCGGTGGTGTGAATCCGGTCGATGGCGTCGGTGGCGGTCTGGGAAGCCGTATCGAATCCGAATGTGACGTCCGTGCCCATGACGTCGTTATCGATGGTTTTAGGGACCCCGATTATGGGCAGTCCTTTTTCTATCAATTTATGAGAAACGGCCATGGTGCCGTCTCCGCCGATGGCGATGAGGCATTCCAAACCCAGCGAATGGAACGTCTTAACGCATTGGCTGCTTCTGTCCAGGTAAACATATTTATCGCCTTGAAGAACCGGGTATTGAAAAGGATCGGCCCGGTTGGAGGCTCCCAGTATGGTCCCCCCCCGTGTTAAAATGTCCGAAACATCTTCATCATCTAATTGGCTGTAACTATTCAAGATCAGACCTTCAAAACCGTCGTTGAAACCGATGACATCCATTCCGAATTCATTATAGGCGGTCTTGGAGACGGCCCGGATGACGGCGTTTATTCCGGGGCAGTCCCCGCCCCCCGTTAGCATTCCGATTCGTTTTCTTTTTTTCATATTGATTTTATGTTACCTTATTTTTTCTTTGAAACAAAGAAGTTTGTTTCAGCCTGGATCATTCACAGGCCGGGTTTTTTCAGTTGAGGGGTGCGGAGTGTGACTCTGGGCGCCCGCAACTGATTGACGTTTTCCCGCGAACGTTTTATTATAATACATTCCGGTAGTCGCCTGGATGATGAGGGGGCCGGATTTGCCGCAGTGAGGGTGAGTTCGGCCCGGCCGAATGATAAAAAACAGCAATGACAACAAAAGACGCATCGTTCTGGTTCATGGACGCGGGGAAGCCGGAATCGGAGCGGATGTCCTCGCTGGGGACATCCGCGTAGCGGCGATCCATCTCCCGCTCCCATGGCCACAAGAAAACGATTTTCTAAGTATTAGATCAGGCTAAGATACAGTTCAGTTGAATCAAGGAGGACCATGTTAAAAGCAACCACCATCATTTGTGTGCGGAAAGACGGCAAAGTGGCTGTCGGAGGAGACGGGCAGGTCACCTTGAAAGACACCGTTTTGAAGTCCAAAGCTTCAAAAATACGCCGTCTCTATCATAATAAGATTTTAGCCGGTTTTGCGGGCGCCACTTCGGATGCATTCGCGCTTTTTTCCAGGTTTGAAGGGAAACTGGAAGAATACCAGGGGAATTTGGCCCGCTCCGCCATTGAACTGGCCAAGGAATGGAGACTGGATAAAGCCCTGCGCCGGTTGGAGGCGCTGATGGTGGTGGCGGACCAAAACAATACTTTTCTTATTTCCGGAACCGGGGATGTGCTGGAACCCGACGACGGCATTGTCGCTATCGGGTCCGGCGGCGGCTATGCCTTGGCCGCCGCCCGGGCGCTGATTCGAAATTCAAATCTGACTGCCAGTGAAATCGTGGAAGAAGCGATGAAAATCACAGCGGATATCTGCATTTATACCAATGACAATATTTCAATCGGGGAATTATAATGGCCATTGAATTACCTGAAACTTTTAATTCATCCATACAGAAATTATCTGAAGGGGATCTGACCCCCAAAAGAATTGTGGAAGAACTGGATAAATATATTATCGGTCAGGGAGAAGCAAAAAAAGCGGTTGCCGTCGCTCTGAGAAACCGTTACCGGCGCCGTCTCCTCCCTCCGGACATGGCCGAGGAAATCGCGCCCAAGAACATTCTTATGATCGGACCCACCGGGGTGGGAAAAACCGAGATCTCCAGGAGACTGGCCAAATTGACCTCTTCTCCTTTTCTCAAAATAGAAGCCAGTAAATTCACGGAAGTCGGGTATGTCGGCCGGGATGTTGAATCCATGATACGCGACCTGGTTCAGATTGCCGTCGGCATGGTGAAAGAAGAAAAAATGGAAGAAGTCCGCCCCAAGGCAGCTAAAAACGCTGAAGAAAAACTTCTGGACTTGCTTCTTCCGCCTCCCCGGAAAGCACCGGGCGATGAGGGTGAAGAGCGGATGAGGCGGTTTCAAGACACCCGTGAAAAACTCCGCCGGCAGCTGCGGGACGGACTATTGGACAACCGTATGGTCGAGATCGAAGTCAAGGAAAAGTTCATGTCGCCTTTCGAGATATTTTCCAACCAGGGGGTGGAAGAGATCGGAATCCAAATCCAGGAAATGATTCCCGGAATGGGCGGGAAAACCAAACGCCGCCGGGTCAAGGTGAAGGAGGCCATAGAATACCTGATCAATGATGAGCAGCAGAGATTGATCGATATGGACCAAATCACCCAGCAAGCGGTGGAGAAGGTGGAACATTCCGGCATCATTTTTCTCGATGAGGTGGATAAGATCTCAGGAAGGGAGGCCGGTCATGGACCTGAGGTGAGCCGGGAAGGCGTACAAAGGGATCTGCTGCCGATTATCGAAGGCACCACGGTCAATACCCGTTCCGGCCTGGTGCGGACCGATCATATCCTGTTTATCGGAGCCGGGGCGTTTCATGTCACCAAACCCTCTGATTTGATTCCTGAACTCCAGGGGCGTTTTCCCATACGGGTGGAACTTTCATCCCTGCATAAGGAAGAATTTGTGCGTATCTTGACTGAACCCCGGAATGCCTTGCTGAAACAATATGAGGCCCTGATGGCGACGGAGGGAGTTAAGGTGAAATTCACCCGGGATGCCATTGAAGAAATCGCGGCCATGGCTGAAAAAGTAAACAACATGAATGAGAATATCGGTGCCCGCCGCCTGCACACCATTATGGAAAAAGTCATGGAAGATATTTCTTTTGATGCGCCGGAGACCGGCAAGAAAGAGATTGCCATCGACGAAATATTTGTGCAGGAACATTTAAAGGATATTATCGAGGACCAGGACCTCAGCCGCTTTATCCTTTAATGAAAAAACACCGCTTGATCTCTGCCCTGCTGCTGATATGGATTCCTCTTCTGCCGGGATGCGGAAGAAAAGGCCCCCTCCTGCCTCCGTTAATGAAAACGCCTAAAAGCGTTGAGGCTGTGAGTGTCCACCAAAGAGGCGGAGCGGCCGTGGTGACTTGGCGTAATCCCACAGCCTATATTGACGGCAGCCCTCTGGATCAATTGGAAAAAGTGGACATTTACATGGCGCAAAACCCGTCTGAAGAATTCTCTTCAGGAATTCCGGAAGACCTGTTTCGGGAAAAGGCCCGTTTGATCGAAACCATTCCCAAAGATGCCATAGGGGAATATTTCTATCCGGAAAATCTTGCTTTGCTCCATTTTATTCATTCTTTTGAAATCGAAGCCATAAACACAACCCTATTCGCTTTTGCGATGAAAGTCACCGGCGGCCGGGGAAAGGAATCCGCTTTCTCATCTCCGGTGTTTCTGGTTCCGTCGCCGGTTTCCCGTCCTCCTCAGGAGCTGAAAGCCCGGACGGAAAAAGACGGAGTGCTGTTGGGCTGGGAACCGCCGGATGAAAATATCACCGGCACCACGCCCGCGCTGGTCCAGGGCTATAATATCTATAAAAATTCGCCGGAAGAAGAGAAAACACTTCGGCTCAACTCTTCCCCGCATCCGGAAACAGAATTTAAAGATCCCCAGGTTGAGTGGGGGGTTACGTACAGGTACCGGGTCCGTGCCGCAGTTTCCCGTTCATCTTTTTATCCCGAAAGCGATGATTCGGAAACAATCGAAGTCACTCCGCGGGACACCTTTCCTCCTGAACCGCCTGAGGGGTTGACGGCTATTGCCGGGAGCGGTTTTGTGGCGCTGTCTTGGAGGGAGCCGCGTGCCGCTGACCTGGAAGGCTACAGAATTTGGCGCCGCAAAAAGGGAGAAGGGAAATTCACTGTGTTGACCCAGGAATCCATTCGGGATTCAAGTTATATAGACCGCACGGTCGAAAGCGGCATGGAATACCAATACCGTGTGACGGCTGTCGACACGGCCGGAAATGAAAGCGCCGGGTCGGAAGCGGTTACTGCGGAAGTCAGGAAATGAAATCATGAAAATTTACCGTTTCCGCTTTAAAAAAAATGTCTACTGGGGCATCTTGAAGCAGGAATATGTTTATCCGGTCAAGGATTCCATATTCCGGTCAATTGAAACCGGAGAAAAAGGAATCCCGCTGGCGGAAATTCATTTGCTTCCCCCTGTTGACCCGGGAAAGATCGTTTGTATCGGCCGCAATTATAAAAAGCATGCCGAGGAGAGAGGGAGCAAGCTCCCCAGGGAACCGTTGATTTTTCTCAAGCCTCCTTCAGCTGTTATCGGGCCGGGACAGGCGATTGTTTACCCGGAGATGGCGGGCCGGGTTGATTATGAGGGAGAACTGGCTTTGGTGATAAAAAAACCCACCCGTCTTTTGAATGAAAATGACGATGTGTACGAACGTATTCTGGGTTACACCTGCTTCAATGATGTCACGGCCCGTGACCTTCAGGACCGGGACGGACAGTGGACCCGGGCGAAATCTTTTGATACTTTTGCGGCCATGGGTCCGTGCATTGCCACGGATTTGGATCCCGGCCGGATCCGCTTGAAAACTTTTCTTAACGGCAAGCTGCGGCAGTCGGGGAATACCAGCCGGTTTATTTTTCCCATTCCTGTGCTTATACGGTATATTTCTCAAGTCATGACTTTAAATCCAGGAGATGTCATTTCAACAGGGACGCCTTCCGGCATCGGTCCGGTGCAGCCGGGGGACCGGGTGGATGTTCAGATTGATGGCATCGGCACTCTTTCCAACCCGGTCGCTTCCGCTGGATATGATGAGAGGTCCGGAGCCGATGCAGATATAAAGCCGGGTGGGTGAAGCGTGCGAAGACTCCGCCCGCTTCATTTGTTTATGAATTCATCATGTGTATAATACACCACGAACCATGAAAATGATTCCAATGTCATTCCCGGAGCGGAGCACTTTTGAGTCTGTCATTCCGGGGCACGCCGTGCCTTTGAGTGTGTCATCCCGCGGTGCGAAGCACCGAGGGATCCCTTACTGCCCCGTATGGGCGGTGGGTTCCGCTTTAACGAGGCAGGAAGGGATTGCCACGGCTTGCTGGCGCAAGCCTCGCAATGACAAAGTAGTATGTCATCCAAGACAGGATTGAATACGTGAACGATGAGGAGATTAAGGCGCAAGCCTCGCAATGACAAAGTAGTGTGTCATCCAAGACAGGATTGAATACGTGAACGATGAGGAGATTAAGGCGCAAGCCTCGCAATGACAAAGTAGTGTGTCATCCCGCGGTGCGAAGCACCGAGGGATCCCTTACTGCCCCGTATGGGCGGTGGGTTCCGCTTTAACGAGGCAGGAAGGGATTGCCACGGCTTGCTGGCGCAAGCCTCGCAATGACAAAGGGGCATGTCGTCCCGGGGAGCGAAGCGACGGGAATCTTAGAGTGCCTCGGCTGATGAGTCAGAACCGGCTCATCAGACGAAGCCGAATAAGATGCTCACGGCCTGCTTTGCAGGCCTCAAGAAGACAGCGGAGCTGTCGTTTTTTATGAATATGTCAGTATAAATATATTTAAAGAAGGAGGTCTGAAATGAAAATTTTTCTGGATACCGCGAACTTGGAGCAGATTCAAACTGTTGCTGACTGGGGGATTCTTGACGGAGTCACCACCAATCCCACCCTGATTTCCAAAGAGAATGAGGAGTTCGAGCCCCTGGTTAAAAAAATTCTTGAAATTGTTCCGGGCCCGGTCAGTTTGGAATGTGTGGAAAGCCAAGCCGGGGCCATAGTGGAAGAAGCCCGCGGTTTAGCGCAGTTGGGGGATAATGTGGTGGTTAAAATCCCCATAGACCTGGAGGGGATGAAAGCCATCCGCATTCTTTCCGAAGAGGGGATTCAAGTCAACACCACTTTGATTTTCTCTCCCACTCAGGCTTTACTGGCCGCCAAGGCCGGGGCGGCTTATCTCAGCCCTTTTGTCGGCCGTTTGGATGACATTTCTCATGACGGCATGGAGCTGGTGAGTCAGATTATGGCCGTTATTCAAAACTACGGCTTTGACAGCGAGGTTATCGTCGCCAGCATCCGTCACCCCCGCCATGTCGTCGAGGCTGCGATGATGGGGGCTGATATCGCGACCATGCCTTTTGATTCTTTGCGAAAAATGGTCCGGCACCCCTTAACCGATTCAGGAATCGAGCGTTTTCTGAAAGATTGGGAAAAAGTCAAATCCCGGTAAAGATAGATCCATGTCAATCAAAGAAAGACTTAAGGAAATCAGGGAAAGAGAGAAGCTTGCTGAGGAAGGCGGCGGCCGGGAGCGCATCCAAGGGCGGCATGATAAAGGTCTCTTGACCGCCCGTGACCGCATAAAATTGCTTTTGGATGACGGATCATTTCAGGAAATGGATAAATTCGTAGTCCACCAAAGCCGGGACTTCGGTCTTGATAAAAAGCAAATTTATGGAGACGGTGTTGTCACAGGGCATGGGACCATTAACGGGCGTTCGGTTTTTGTTTTCGCCCAGGATTTCACCGTTTTCGGCGGTTCGCTGAGCCGGACTAATGCTCAAAAAATATGCAAGATCATGGACCTGGCTATGAAAGCCGGTGTTCCCGTTATCGGCCTGAATGATTCCGGCGGAGCCCGTATCCAGGAGGGTGTATCCAGTCTGGCGGGATACGCCGACATCTTTTTGAGAAATGTTCTGGCTTCCGGGGTTGTCCCGCAGATATCGGCCATAATGGGGCCGTGTGCCGGGGGAGCGGTGTATTCCCCGGCCATAACCGATTTTATTATTATGACCCGGAACATCAGCCGGATGTTTATCACGGGTCCGGATGTGATCAGAGCGGTGACCCAGGAGGAAGTGACCATGGAAGATTTGGGGGGGGCCGAAGCGCACAATACTCTCAGCGGAGTGGCCCACTTCGCCGCCGAAGACGAAGAACAAACGCTGGCGTTGATCAGGGAGCTGTTATCGTTCATGCCGGATAACAATATGGAGGATCCTCCGGAAAAAGACACTTCCGATCCTCCCGGCCGAATCAGTCCTGATCTGAATTTCGCGATTCCGGCTGATCCGAATCAGCCGTATGATATACGGGATATTATCCGGGAGGTGCTGGATGATAATTATTTTTTTGAAGTCCAGGAGCAGTACGCCCAGAATATTGTCATAGGGTTCGGGCGGCTCAACAGCAAGCCGGCGGGAATAATCGCTAATCAGCCCGATTATCTTGCCGGCGTTCTGGACATCAATGCCTCGGATAAAGGAGCCCGTTTTATCCGTTTTTGCGATGCCTTCAACATTCCGCTGATCACTTTTGAAGATGTGCCCGGTTTTCTTCCCGGAGTTGCGCAGGAGCACGGCGGAATCATCCGTCACGGGGCTAAAATTCTGTATGCTTTCGCTGAGGCCACAGTCCCCAAGGTGACCATCATTACGCGAAAAGCTTACGGCGGGGCATACTGTGTTATGGCCTCTAAGCATATACGGGCGGATATCAATTTCGCTTATCCTACGGCGGAGATCGCCGTGATGGGGCCGGAAGGAGCAGTGAAAATAGTTTACCGCCGGGAAATAGATAAGGCTGATGATCCTGAGGCGCTGAGAAAAGCCAAGATCGAGGAATTCCGGGATCTTTTTGCCAATCCTTATATAGCCGCGGAGAAAGGGTATGTCGACGAGGTGATTGAGCCGAAATTCACCCGTCCGAAGCTCATCGCCGCGCTCCGGATGCTGGAAAACAAGCGGGATCAGAATCCTCCCAAAAAGCATGGAAATATACCCTTATAGATACAGCGGGGCTTGCATTCTGGACAAGAGTACTGGAAAGGGATAAACTGAAAGCCGGGGAAATGAAGAAGAATCTATTTAATAAAATTTTAATCGCCAACCGCGGAGAAATTGCCGTCCGGATCATCCGGGCTTGCCGGGAAATGGACATCATTCCGGTGGCGGTTTATTCAGATGCGGACGAAGCCGCGCTGCATGTCCGCTTGGCCAAGGAAGCTTACCACATTGGAGGCACCGAACCTTTGCGGAGTTATCTGAATATCGACCGTATAATCTCAGCCGCCCAAAGAAGCGGTGCGGAGGCGATTCACCCCGGATACGGCTTTTTAGCGGAGAACGCGGAATTCGTTTCCCGTTGCGAGAAAGAAGGCGTTGTGTTTATCGGCCCGGGCTCCGGCCCCATGAGGATTATGGGAAGCAAAACCGCCGCCCGCAATAAAATGGTGCAGGCCGGTGTTCCAGTCATACCCGGCACTCTGGATGCCTTGCAGAGTGAACAGGATGTTCTGGTCAATGCCGAAAAAATCGGTTTTCCCATACTGCTCAAAGCCGTCGCTGGTGGAGGGGGGAAGGGTCTCCGCCTGGTCCGGGACCGGGGAGAATTGATTTCCGCTTTCCGGATGGCGCGTTCGGAAGCCCGTTCCAGCTTTGGAGACCCTTCTGTTTATATGGAAAAATATATAGAGGAACCTCATCATATTGAAGTCCAAGTTCTTGCTGACCAGGAGGGGCGGACGATCTCTCTGGGGGAGAGGGAATGCTCCATCCAAAGACGCTATCAGAAAGTCATGGAAGAGTCACCTTCTCCGTTTATAAATCAAAAAACCCGGAGGAATATGGAGAAAGTGGCTGTGGACGCTGCAAAAGCGGTGGATTATGTCAATGCCGGCACCGTGGAATTTGTTGTGGATAAAGATCAAAACTATTATTTTTTAGAAATGAACACCCGCCTGCAGGTGGAGCATCCCGTGACGGAAATGGTGGCCGGGATCGATCTGGTCAAGGAACAAATCCGGGTCGCCGCCGGACTGCCGCTGTCTTATGAACAAGATGATATCACCATGACCGGTTCTTCCCTGCAGTGCCGTATTTACGCTGAAGATCCATTCAATAACTTTATGCCTTCTCCAGGAAAAATTCTTCGCCTGCGTTCACCGGCGGGTGGTCCGGGAGTGCGGTACGATAACGGCACTTACGAGGGCTATGAGGTTCCGGTGGATTATGACCCGCTTTTATCCAAATTGATCACTTGGGGATCGAGCCGTGAAGAAGCTGTTCAGCGTATGAAGCGGGCCCTTTCCGAATATCAAGTTTATGGTATCCGCACCATCATTCCGTTTTTTCAGCGCATCCTCCGGCATCCCAAGTTTGTGGAGGGCGATTACAATACTCATTTTATTGATAACCTTGAAAAGGCGGAGGAGGAGGTGGATACCGAGGAGCAAACCGCGGCTTTAATCGCCGCCGCTGTGAAACACTTTAAAGAAAGCCGTTTTCAGGCTGAATCCCGAAAAACCAAAAAAATGAGTCACTGGAAGATGCAGGGCCGTATGAATATGCTGTCGAATGGAAGGTGAGATGAATATCGCTCTTTTGTTTAACAACAAGGAATTCAAACTGAAGCTCCAGCAGCAAAAAGATGACATTTTCCGGATATCGGTGAATAAAGAGACCTATGATGTCTCGCTGAGTTTTCTTTCCCCTGAAGAATTTATCATTAAATTGAATGGACGGGTATACGACGTTATGGTGCACTCAAATTCCCGCGACTATCAGGTGTGCATAAACGGAAAATGCATTTCCATCGGAAAGCGGAATGCCCTGCGGCTTTTAGGTAAGGCGGGAAGCGAACTTCGCCGTCAGGAGATCAAGGCTTCCATGCCCGGGCGTGTTATAGATGTGCTGGCAGGGGAGGGCGAGAAAGTGAAGAAGAATCAAGCGATCGTCATTCTCGAGGCTATGAAGATGCAGAATGAGATCAAATCCCCCCAGGACGGAACCATCGCCAGAATCGGCCCCAAAACCGGAGACCCGGTTAAAGCCGGAGCTTTGCTGTTTACGGTGGAATAAACCGGCCGTCACGTTTTCGTTTTTTAGTCCTCTCATTAAATTCCCAGGCTGTTAACCCTTCGGGCGGGTGATTTCACCGCATCCGCCTTTTTGCGGCTCGCTGCAGAGAAGAATCACGGCTTCCCTGCAGCAATCCGGCCATTGCCGCAATCCCGGTCCGTTTATTATCCAGGCCGCTTTACCCCCTTCACCTATCTCCATTCTCCGTTAGTTCCTTTATTCCGAGCGTCTCCTTCAATTTATATTTTCAGGGAAAAATGCTATAGTGGTACATCAAATGTGAGGGCTGATTTTGAATTATTTCCTGCGATTGACAGGTTTGTGATTGAGGCCGGAAGGCATGAAGAAATCATCTAAAATTAAGCGGTTTGTCATTGTTTCTCTCGTCCTGGCGGCGGCGGCGGCCGGAGGAATAGTGACGAAAAATATCATTCTGGATGAAGTCCGGGGAAGGATCCGCTCCCAGCTGGAATACAGCCGGATGTCCCTGTCGGCTTTTCCTCCGGCTGTGGTTATAGAAAATGCCCGCTCGGTCTCATCCAATCCCTTTATTTTTGCCAGAAAAATCACCGTGGAAATTTCCCCGCGGGCGCTCTTTTCGCAAAACAAACCATTTCACTTTGTTGTGGAAGAGCCGGTGGTTCGATTCTATCCTTCCTCTCAAACTGAAGAGCGTTCCGGAGGAAAACGTTTTGACATCACGTTTCCCTTTGCCATAGAACGGGGACTTGTCCGTAATGGACAGTTTTATTACTTGGGAGAAGATATTCACTTCCGTTCCCGGGGAGTGCATGCTTTTTTCTCCCAAAAAAAAGGCCGTTTCACGCTGCGTTCGGAAATGGAAGAAGGGGTGTTCCAAGCCGGAGATGAAGAGATTTCAGGTAAACTCTCACTGGTTTTAAGTGGAGAGGGCAGTCAAATCGAAATCAAAAAACTGAGGTTTTCCGGTCCGCAGGGAGTGGTGAAAACCGCAGGCAGGATGACGGGTTTGACCGATCCCCGGTTTGACCTGGAAGGGTCTTTCACCGTCAAATCCGGATTGCCGGCCGGGTGGCTGAACTTACCCTTCTCCTGGGAGGGGAATGTGCAGGGCGAAGGTCGGCTCATCAGGAATAACAACGGCATCACTTTTTCGGGCGGCCTTCGGGCTAAGTCTTTGGCTTTGAATGAAGTCATGATCGGTGAGGCTGATGGCCGGGTGAACTTCCGGGAAGGTGAAAAAAGTTCGATTGAGATTGATATTCGAAAACCCGGACGGCCCGCGGGGAAAATTGATATTGAATTTGACGGCCGGAGGGTTAAAGGGATTCTCAGCGCAGTCACTCTGAAACCGGTCGCTAATGAATTGAAACTGCCCTGGCCGGTTTATTCTTCCGCTTGGGGCCAGTTTGTTTTAATGGACCGCCGTTTGACAGCGGATGCCCGGTTTTTGGATGAAACGGATGCTCCCAGGGGGGATCTGTTCCCTTTACAGGGTCAGGTGCATGTGGAGTGGGACGGAGGGAAAAATGTTGAATTTTCTTCAAAGGAATTGAGTTCGAGTTTCGCGAAAATGAAATTGGAGGGCCGGCTCCAAATTGACCGTCACCTCAATCTTTCTCTTCAGGGGGATGTGGAAGATGTCGCGCAGGCGCGCCGCTTCACCGAGCTGATTCTGCAAAAAAAATTTACTTTTCCTGAGATACGCGGCCGGGGTTCTGCCCGGCTGGATATTTTCGGCCTGCCGAAAACCCCCCAGCTTAACGCGGAATTCACATTATCTCCCGGCGGATTCGACCGGTTTGATGCGGCTTTTGTGGAAGGGGAAGCCGAGCTGATTCAAAATGATTTTTTCGGCCGCTTTGAAATCGAGGCCCCCGACTACAACGGGCGGGTCGCCTTATTCACCGATCCCGGGGAAACCAGGGTGAATGTGCGTCTTGACAGGGGCCGGACGGAAATCATCCTGCCTGCGCTGAATATCCCGGCTCCTTTGACAGGAGAAGCGTCGGGACGGTTTGAATATGTCCAAAAAGCAGATGAAACCTACGAATTTCAAGGGAATTATGCGGGTGATCATATCCGCGCTGCGGGCGTGGAATTATCCTCAGTGAGCGGCGGAATAAAAGGTGATCACGAATCTCTTGATTTCACTGAAGTTGAATTTCGTTACTGGGACGGCGACATTAGAGGCCGTGCTTTTTTCCATATCCCTGAGGAAAGATTCGATGTGAATCTGGAAGGAAAGGGGCTCGATTTTTCTTCCGTTTCCGCCTCAGTCCGCGGACTTCTGGATTTTCAGCTTCGCGGAAAAGGAAGACTGGGAGAGGACAGGATCAGCGGATCGTATCAAATAAATGAATTCCTGATTCCGCCTTTTTCATCCACTCAATCCAAGGGGGATGTCGAGATCGGATACACGTTCCCTTTGGTGAGAGCAGGGGTCAAAGGCGGGGTTTTCCCCGGAGACAACCCCCTGGAAATAGAAATAGAGATTCCGGTGAATGGAGAAACCCTTGAAGGACAGGCCAAGGGGCATTTTGATAACCTGGATATTCTTCTTCCCTGGAAAGGGGCGGAAGGGCGTTTGAATTACCTGATTGAAGCCAGCGGGAACCGGAAATCCCCCCGTTTTAAGGGAGTGATCGATTTCCAGGGCGAGGTTTTGCCGTTTCCCCGGTTCGCTCACGCTTTGCAGAATTATTCGGGATTGCTGTTTGTCGATAATGGTGATCTTTCTCTTCGTTCCTTTCAAGCTGATTTCGGCGGCGGCCGGGTTCAGGCGGACGGCCGGATTCAGCTTGATCTTTCCGGTGTCCACAGCATAGATATCCAGGCCGAAGGGGAGAACATGACCCTGTCGCCTTTGGAAAGAAGCCGGGCCCTCGCTGACGGAAGCCTGCGTCTTTTAAAAAAGGAAGAACGTTTTGTTTTAGGAGGAGAATTTTTAATAGAACGGATGTTTTGGAGGCGGGAACTGGATGAAGGATTTGCTTTTTCCTCGACAGCCTTTCCTGAATCCGATCGTCCCCCTGGATTTTTTGATGACTTGACTTTGAATATCCGGCTGCAGGCTGATGATAACGCCTGGATTGAAAATTCCATTGGGCAGATTCATGGGAAAATGGATTTGACCATTGCCGGCAATGTTTTTAATCCGGTGGTGCTGGGGGAAATTGAGGCGATTGAAGGATCCGTCTTTTTTCAGGACCGGGAATTCAATGTTATTCAGGGAAAAGTCAGTTTTTTCAACCCGGTCAGCATCGAACCTTTTTTGAATTTTAAAGGAGAAACCCATGTCAAAGACTACCATGTGACTTTTTCTCTGGAAGGGCTGCCGGGCAAGCTGAACCCTGAATTCAGTTCATCTCCGCCGCTTCCGCCGGAAGATGTTCTGGCGCTGCTCGCTCTGGGAGAAGCGTTCCGCCGGACTTATCATTATGACAGAACCACGGGGCAGAGCACAGCGTCCCTGCTTTCTTTTCAGCTGTCCGAGGAAGCCAAAAAACGGGCGGAGCAATTATTCAAAATAGACAGGTTCCGCATTGATCCTTTTATTATGGGATCCTCACCTGAGATGACAGCCAGATTGACTTTGGGAAAAAAATTATCCCGCAATTTTTTCATTTTATATTCCACCAATTTGGCTTCTCAAAGAGAGGAGATCACCCGTATTGAGTGGGAATTGAGTAAAGATTTTTCTTTAGTTGGAACCCGGGATGAAACAGGACGGATAAGTTTTGATGTCAAGGTATATAAAAGGTTTTAAAATGCTTCTGTCCCGGGCGGCCGGCATGGCTGTTTTGAGTCTGACCGTCTGCGGTTTTGCTGCTTCTGGACAAAATGAGTCCGGACCGGCGGTCATAAATAGTGTGGACGTGATGGTGGACGGATTGCCGGCCAGTCCCGATATTGGTGAATTGGTCTCCGTCCGGCCCGGGGAAATGTTTTCCTTCTTTGAAGTCAACCATATTCTCAAGCAGCTCTACGGGACCGGGCTTTTTTCGGAAATCAAGGTGGATAAGCAGGGCGGGGAGCGGGTGGATCTGACATTTCTGCTGACCAAGCGTCTTTATGTCCGGCATATTATGTTTTCGGGTGACATCCAGGTATCAAGCTCCTGGCTGCGGGGGCGGCTGACAGTGTTAAAGGAAGGGGAGCCGTATTCAACGGAAAGACTCAGCCGGGCCGAACTGGAGATTCAGGAGGTTTTAGCCGAGCGGGGGCGGTTTGACGCCTTGGCTGAGGGTTCGGTCCGCAAAGACCCGCAGGGTTCTTTTGTGGATATAGATTTTGATATAAGCGGAAGCCGGGAATACCGGGTCAAGGACATACGGTTCATTGGAGATGTGATTTTCTCCAGAGAAGAATTGACCGGAGTCATGAAGACCTCCATAAACGGATTTTATTCTCCCGGAGTGTTGGAAGCTGATTTGGCCCTTCTCCGAGATTTGCATATCAAAGAAGGATACCAAAGAGCTCAAGTGGACCTGATGGAAAGCGACTTTAATGAGGAAGAAGGAAGTGTGGTCTTGATTCTTTCCATTGATTCCCGGGAAAAAATCGAAATTGAAATAACCGGGGCGGATGTTCCGGTGTCTCTTGTCAAGCCGATATGGGAAGCTGATGTTTTTGAGGAATGGGGTCTGGAAGAGGGAAAAGCCAAAATCATCACCCATCTCAGGAAAAAAGGATATCTTTTCGCCAATGTGGCGGCATCCACCCATAGGCGCAATAATACCATTATGGTCCAGTACAATGTTTTTCCGGGGGACTCTTACAAAATTGATGATATCGTTTTTGAAGGAATTGATTATTTCGCTCCGGAAGAATTAAAAAATAAATTATCGATACAGGAAAATATTCCCTTTTTAGCCAATATCGACGGAGCCCGGTTATTTGAATTGTCTTATGAGATAGAATCTTTGTATGAAACCGAAGGGTTTTCTGAAACCAGGATCTCTCTTAATTTTAAATTATTTGATAAAAAAGCCACTCCGGTTTTTTATATAGAAGAGGGCCCTCAAAAAGTCATAGAGATGATTTCATTTGCCGGCAACCGTTTTTTTCCGGAAGAACGGCTGCAGGATGAAATTGAGTCCTGTCCAGGAGGAGGCTATTATACCCCCCGGCTGCACAATGATGTCGAAAGGCTGGAGGCCTTTTACCGGAATCAGGGCTTTCGGGAGTTTGATATAAGATTCGACCTGGAAGAAAAAGACGAGAATGTGCACTCGGTCCGGTTCATTATCCAGGAAGGCGGGCGGGTGAAGGTTGAAAATATTATCATCACCGGCAACGACACCACCCGCCGGAGCACCGTGATGAAAGAAGTGCTTTTGCAACCGGGAGATTTTGCTTATGATGAGCAAATCCGCATGACAAAAAGAAGGCTGGAGAATTTAGGGGTGTTTTCGGCGGTGAATATTGAAGAAATTTTTCTTTCTCCGGAGCGGATCAACCTTCTGATAAATCTCAGGGAAGGAGAACGCAATTACGTCAGCTTTGGAATCGGGCTGGAAACCAAAAATGAGCCCCGGACCATTCAAGTCTGGAATAATGCCGTGCGGCCCCGGGGAACGGCGGAATTCATCCGGGGCAACATATTCGGAACCGCGGCTCAGTTGAGCTTGGTGGGGCAGTTGAGTATCAAGGAAAAAAGAGCGGTGGTTGTCTGGGAACAGCCCTATTTTTTTGGATTACCGGTGGAAACATTTTTCAATGCCTGGCTGGAACAGGAAGAGCGGAAGAGTTACAGTTATGACCGCCGGGGAATCAGCTTGTCGGCTATTCGTTCCTTGTCCCGGGATGAAGAGAGGCTGGTCATGTTGACTTTCCGGTATGCCCGCACTTCGTTATTTGATTTGCAGATAGCGGAGTCCGGAGTGGACCGCCAGTTTTTTCCCTTTTCGGCGACCTCTGTTTCCGGCAGCTTTATTTTGGATAGAAGAAACGATCCTTTTAATCCGGACTCCGGTTATTTTTTTTCAACAGCCTTGGACTGGGCCTATCCCTTGTTTAACTCTGAATCGGATTACCTCAAGGGATTCGCAAAATATCAGCACTTTTTTTCCCTTATGCCCGGGTTCAGGTTCTCTTTGACATCAAGGCTGGGCCTCGGCATGGGCCGCATGCCCATCCATGAGCGCTTTTTCGCCGGGGGCAGTAATTCTTTCCGGGGTACCGAGTTCGACGAATTGGGGCCGAAGGACCCGCAGTCGTTTAAACCGGTCGGCGGAAAAGCTCTGTTATTGTTTAATTTTGAGATGACTTTTCCTTTGATTGCTGATCTGCGGTATCTTAATGGAACGTTTTTTTATGATGTGGGTGATGTTTTTTCCAAGCGCAGCCAGGTTTCTTTAAGAGGACTGGAAAATGCTTTGGGCCTGGGCCTGAGATACCGGACGCCTTTGGGACCTATCCGTCTGGAATTGGCGTGGAATCTCAATCCCATTGATGAAAAACAAAACCCTTTGGTCATTCTAACCATTGGAAATGTGTTTTAACCTGGCGGATGAGAGGGCCGGAATGGCCGCAGATATGGTGTTGAATTCAAGAAAAATGAGAAAAGACCTCAAATGGAAAAAAAGGACGGCCATGACTCTGGCTGGTGTTTTGCTGTTGATAATGCCGTGCCCGGCAGGTGAAATCATTGACGGAGTGGCGGCCGTGGTGAATCAGGAAATCATCACCTTGACGGATGTGCGCATTGTGCGGGCTTTCGGGCTTTTTGAAGGAGAAAGTGAGACCGGAGAAGACAGCCGCTGGGTGCTGAAGAAACTCATAGAAAGAAAACTGCTTATTCAGCTTGCCGGGGACTCTTCCCGTCAATCGGAGGTTGACGCTTATATGGACGGGCTTAAAAGCCGTATAGGGGAGGATATGTTCCGCCGGCGGCTCCAGTATTTCAGCATGACAGCCGGAGACTTAAGAGAGTATGCCGCCGAAGCTGTCCTTCACCAAAGGATTCTGGCCGAAAGGTTCAGCCAGGCGGTGGCGGTCAATCTGCAGGAAATGGAAAATTATTATCAGGAGATTTATTTGCCTTCCCTTAAGGAAGGGCAGAAGCATGAGGGGATGATGGATATTCTGGATGAAATCGAAACCGCAATCAGACAGGAAAAAATCCGGTTCCGGGTGGAGGAGTGGATGGAAAATCTTAAGGCCAACGCGGATATCCAGGTTTATGCGGATGATTATCCGGAATTTTTCAAACAGTCCGAAGGGCGTCAAAAATAACACCACCAAGGAGAGAATGACATATGCCGAAGCCAGCGTTTTTATTTCCAGGACAAGGTTCCCAAAAAGTCGGAATGGGAAAGGAATTATTTGAATCTTTTCCGCAGGCCCGGGAAATATTTGAAGAGGCCGATGACATTTTAGGTTTTCCTCTTTCCCGGTTGTGTTTTGAGGGCCCGGAGGAAAAATTGAAATCCACGGAAAATACCCAACCGGCTTTATTGACCGTCAGCACAGTGGTGTTTCGTTTACTGGGGCGCGACCCTCTGCTGGCCGCCGGCCACAGTTTAGGTGAATATTCGGCTCTGGTCGCCGCCGGATCATTGTCGTTTGCGGACGCCCTCACCCTGGTCAGAAACCGGGGGAGATACATGCAGGAAGCGGTTCCCTCCGGGGAAGGAGCCATGGCGGCGGTCCTGGGGCTTTCCTATCAAGAGGTCACCGGGAAGTTAAGAGAAATGCACCACGGCGTGGTGGAGGTGGCCAATTGGAACAGCCCGGATCAAATCGTTATTTCCGGAGAAAAACAGGCGGTGGAGCAGGCTCTGGCCGTGATGCAGGCCCCCAAATCCGTTATTCTCCCTGTCAGTGCGCCGTTTCACTGCCGCTTGATGAGGCCGGCGGAGGAGAGGCTGGCTTATGATTTAAGACAGGTTGAATTCCGGGATTTGAGGTTCCCGGTTATCACTAATGTGGATGCCCGTCTCATAAAAGAAGGCGAGTCCGCCCGGGATGCTTTGCAGCGGCAGGTCACCCGCCCGGTGCTGTGGACCCGCTCTATGGAAGTCATCCAGGAAGAAGGCCTTGATTTGGTCATGGAGCTGGGTGCGGGCCGCGTTCTGGCGGGTTTAATGAAGCGGATCGCCCGCAGATGGAAACCGCGTCCGGAAATCCACGTGGTGGAAGATCCGGATACCCTGGCAGAAGCCCAAGAGATTTTGAAGTGAAATTTCACCCTAAGCAACCCGGCCTGAACGATGAACCAGCCGGAATGGCGGCAGATGCCGGCTGCTTTTCCCCCCACAATCTAAATTAAAGATCATCCTCCGGCTCTTTTACGCAAGAAGAGAGCCGAGGCTTTCGGCGATAAGAGTGGGCTTATATTTCAATTTTCCCAAGTCTTCGGGCTGCGTTTCCCCGCTTAAAAGCAGCACCGAATCACAACCGGCCCGGCGGGCCAGTTCCATGTCGGTATAAATCCGGTCCCCGAACATAACCGCCTCCCGCGGAGATGCCTGATGCTTTTTTAAAATATGAGTGATCATTTCCGGGTTGGGTTTTCCGAATATTTTTTCCGCTTTTTTTCCGGTGGCGGACTCCAGTAACGCCAGTATGGAACCGGCATCCGGAATGGGCCCTTCCGGCGTCGGACACACCAGATCGGGATGGCTGACCAACAGCGGGATGCCTTTTTGTATCCAGAGAGCCGCTTTTTTGAGTTTGTCATAGACCAGTTCGGTGTCGAATCCCAGGACGATATACTCGGGTTTCTCAGATTCCGCAGCAATGCCGGCGTCTTGAAACATTTGGCACATGGAGGCGGTGCCCAGAAGAAAAATATTATCAACGCCTTTGTTTTTTAAAAAGACCAGCACTCCGTCGGTGGAAAGAAGGATATTTTCTTCCCGGGCGGGAATTCCCATCCCGGTGAGCTTTTTAATATAATCTTTTTTGGAGCGGGAAGAGTTATTGGAAAGAAAGTAATACGGGATGTTTTTTCGGGTCAGCATTCCCAGAAAATCAGGAACGCCTTCGAAAAGGCGGTCCCCCATATAAATGGTGCCGTCCAGGTCCAGGAAAGCCACTTTTTTGTTTTTCAATACCGCGTCAATCATGAACAGGCCTCCGATGGGTGGCACGGGATGATCTCCCGCCCGCCCCTTTCATCTCCAGCCATAATGATTCACATTATTCGGAAGACGTTCGCTTGAGAGCGGAAACAGCGGAATGAACATATTCCCCAGCTGAAGACAGGGTCACCACAATTAAAATCCAAGACAACGCGTAAAAACTCCATCTTCCGGTGAATTCCCAATAAAACGGCCCGGCCAATGCGAGAAAAGATCCCAACGCTTGAAACCAGGCCTTGATTTTACCGCTTTTTTTTGCGGAAACGGATAACTGTTTTTTTGCCAGGATAATGCGGGAATAGGCTACGGTGACATCACGCAGGGCCATACAGAGAGGCAGCAAAAGCAGCACCATGCCGCCCGCAGCCAGGGAAAAATAAACGATGAGACGGGAGACGCTGTCAGCGAAGGGATCAAGAGCGGCTCCGTATTCCGAGACCAAATCATATTTTCTGGCCAGAATGCCGTCGAAAGCGTCGGAAGCTTCGATCAGGGCGAGCATAAAGAAAGCCGCCAGCAGCCGGCCGGTTCCAGGGTCACCTATCAGCACCAGTGCCGCAAAAAGACCGGCGAAAGGGATTCTGACAACAGTCAACACCTGGACGAGAATGTAACCGGTTTTACGAGAAAAATTATTCATTTGTATTTGTTGTTTAAAACAATGTGTTTCATCCCTCTTATTAAAAAAACGGCGATGATCGTTTTATTACCAGGTTAAAAAATCGTTTCTTTGCGGCCATGGGAGCGGGTGATGGATTGCCGCCACGCGGATGTCCCCAGCGAGGACATCCGCTCCGATTCCGGCTTCGCTCCCCTCTCCTGCGGAGAGGAACCGAGCCCGCTCAGCCTTCATACGGGCCGGCTTATCCATCATCCCGCCCCCATGGCAACAGTTCAAAAGTGATTTTCATGGTTCGTGGTGTGTTATTATACTCATGATTAATTCATAAAAAAATGGCGATGGTCTTTTTATGAGCATTTTTTCAGAGGAATGCAAGGTTTTTCTGAAAATGACAGCTGAAACGTTTCTGTTTGCTTTTCCTTTCATTATAATCGCCATTTTTTTACCCTTTGGGAATTTGTCATTGCGAGGCTTGCGCCAGCAAGCCGTGGCAATCTCTTTCTGCCTCGTGAAAGCGGAACCCACCGCCCATACGAGGCAGTCAGAGATCCCTCGTCGCTCCGCTCTTCGGGACAACATTGAATTAAAGAATTGTCGTCGTCTGCGGCCATCCCGCCCCGCTCATCAGCCGGGATTTGTTATTTGGGATTCGAGATTCTTGAAGAATTCTTTTTCAATTTTAAATAGATGTGGATGTTTTGAATGGCGGCCGGGGTTATTCCCGGGAGATTGGAGGCGTCTCCCAAAGTGCCCGGCTGAAAACGGTTCAATTTTTCCCGGGCTTCTGTGGTCAGCCCGGGGACGTGATTGAAATCCAGATCACCCGGAATGGATTCCTGGGCGATCTTTTTCATTCGGGAAATTTCTTTGGCCTGCTTGATCAAGTAGCCTTCATATATTATTTCTGATTCCAGCCGGCGCTTTTCCTCAGGGATGAGCTCAAAGCCCGGGGGGTTGCGGAGGAGAATGTCATCCAAAGAAACCTGGGGCTTTTTAAGATGATCTTTTAAGCGGATGGGTCCTTTGGGGGTTTTTATTGTTTGGCTCTCCAGAAAAATCATGGCTTTTTTAAGACGGTTCGCTTTGTTCTGGAACCTGTTCCAGTCCTCATCGGAAATCAGGCCCAGCTTGCGGCCATACGGAGTCAGGCGGGCATCGGCATTATCTATGCGCAGCTGCAGCCTGAATTCCGCTCTGGACGTGAAAAGCCTGTAAGGCTCTTCTACGCCTTTGGAGATAAGATCATCTATCAACACTCCGATATAGGCTTCGTCTCTTTTGAGGACAAAGGGAGCCTTGTTTTGAATCCGGAGGCAGGCATTGATGCCGGCCATCAAGCCCTGAGCCGCCGCTTCCTCATAGCCGGAAGTGCCGTTGATTTGCCCGGCCAGATAAAGGTTTTCAACCTGCTGGGTTTCCAGGGTGGGAAGAAGCTGAGTGGGCAATACCGCGTCATACTCAACGGCATAAGCCGGTCTCAAAATCTGAGCGTTTTCCAGCCCGGGGATGCTCTCGAGGATTTTTCTTTGCGCTTCCAAGGGAAGGCTGGAGGACAGTCCGTTGATGTAGATTTCCGCTGTATCCAAGCCTTCCGGTTCCAAAAAGAATTGATGACGCTGGTGATGCGGAAATTGAACCACTTTGACTTCAATGGAAGGGCAGTAACGGGGTCCGGTGCCGGTGATTTTTCCGGTGAAAAGAGGAGACTGGTCGATATAAGACCGGATGATGTCATGCGTCCTCTGGGTGGTGTATCCGATATGACAATCGATTTGATTGGTCAGCTTTTTTTGAGTGCGGAAGGAAAAAGCCACCGGCTCTTTGTCGCCGGGCTGGGATTTGAACCGGGCCCATTCAATGGAATTCCGGTGCAGCCGCATGGGGGTGCCGGTTTTAAGCCGGAACATTTTCAGGCCGAGGTTTTGGAGGAAATGCGCGAGGCTCTGGGAAGGAGGTTCATTGGCCCGCCCGGCTGGATAATGATGAAGACCGATATGAATCATTCCATTCAGAAAAGTGCCGGGAGTCAGAATGACGCATTTTGATTCGATCACCCGGCCTTCACGCGTGACGATTCCGGCCGCCCTGTTTTTTTTGATCAGAATTTCATTCGCCATGCCTTGAAAAAGAGTCAGGTTGGGCATGTTTTCAAGCCGGGATTTCATGGCGGAACGGTAAGCGGCTTTATCGGATTGGGCCCGGGGGGCCTGAACCGCTCCCCCGCGGCTGCGGTTGAGCAGGCGGAATTGGATTCCGGTTGAATCGGCCAGAATCCCCATCAAGCCGCCCAGGGCGTCTATTTCCCTCACCAGGTGGCCTTTGGCCAATCCGCCGATGGCGGGATTGCAGGACATTTGGGCGATAGTTTCCAAATTTATGGTGACAAGGCACGTGCTGAATCCCATGCGGCTGGCAGCCCCGGCCGCTTCGCAGCCGGCATGTCCGCCACCCACCACTGCCACATCGTATGTATCTTTCATGATCATTTGCCAATGCAAAAGCGGCTGAAGATGTCATTTAGAACATCATCGCTGCGAATCTCGCCGGTCAACCGCCCAATCAAAGGGAGGCTCTGACGGATCTCCTCAGCAGCGAATTCTTCTGATTGTCCCTGTTCCAGGGCATCAAGGGCTTTTCCTAGACAGGCATCGATTTCTTCCAATAAAAGTTTTTGCCGCAAATGAAGAACAACCTCTTGCTCTTCATTGTGTTTTTTGACAAAAGTCCGGAGGAGAGTGTCTTCTAACCTGCCGATATGAGTTTTTTTCAAAGCGGAAATTTCCAGTAAGGGGCATCGGGGCGCCGAATCTCTGATTCGATTCAGGTTGATTTTTTGGGGCAGGTCGATTTTGTTGACAATGATTATGGTGCGGCGGCCGCGGTGTTTTTTCACCAAATCCATATCCTGCCGGTTCTCTCGTCGGGAGCCATCCAGAAGCAGAAGAATCCCGTCAGATTCGCGGGCTATCTTTTCTCCTCTCCGGATTCCCTCTTTTTCAACCGGGTGGCGGGGAATATCCACTCCTGCCATATCCACAAGGGTAAACTTTGCGCCCTGAATGTCGATTTGCTCACTCAGGTAATCACGGGTGGTTCCCGGATAAGAAGTCACAATAGCCCGCGGTTTTTGTAATAGGGTATTGAAAAGAGTGGATTTTCCCACATTGGCGGTTCCGGTGACCGCGATTTGAATTCCGGACTTGAGGACTTTGCCGAGGTCATAACTGCGGATCAGGCTGTGGATTTTTTCCTGGGTTTTCGAAATGGTGTTTCTGATGATCTTGGGAGACATACGCACGTTGTCTTCCGGAAATTCCAGGGAAGCCTCGATTTGGGAGAGAACATGAATGATCTGACGGCGAAGATCCATAATCGTCCGGGATAAGCTGCCGGAGAGTTGACGGTAGGAAAGCCGGGCCTGTTCCCGGGAAGAGGCATGAATCAAGTCATCAACCGCTTCCGCCTGCATCATGTCCATTCTGCCGTTTAGAAAAGCCCGCTGAGTGAATTCCCCCGGAAGAGCCTGGCGGGCCCCGGCTTTTATCCCCATCCGGACCGCTTCTTCCAGCAAAACCGGGCTGCCGTGGCAGCTGATTTCCACCACATCTTCCCCGGTATAGGAGCGGGGTGCGGGAAAATACGTCATCATGCCGCTTTCGTAATATTTTTTTCTTTCCAAATGATAAAGTTTTCCCAGAATAACCCGCCGGGGTTCGACAGGGGGCTTCTTATTATGGGGATGAAAAATTTTTTGGGCGATAGTCAACGCATGATCTCCGCTGACACGGATTATACCTATACCCCCATAACCAAAAGGGGTGGAAACGGCGATAATGGTATCGGTGCTCATTGAAAAATCGATTCCTTGCGGCAATGGGAGCGGGTGATGAATCGCAGGCGCACTGAATTCTATTGTCGTTCCAATCGAACGCTTCAGGTGGTTCGGCTGTTTTTATAAGGGTAGATTCGGACTTTTTTCATAAATCCATTGCCTAAACTTTCGGTCGATATTCCCTCTATTTTATTTGCCGTCAGGTGGACCAGGCGTCTTTCATAAGGATTCATATAGCCCAAGGTTTCATTCCGGCCGGTTTCCTGGACTTTCCGGGCGATGTGTTGAACGTAATCTTTCAGCTCCCGTTCTTTCCGCTTGCGGAAGAAATCACAGTCGGCTTGAATACGGTCGGGAGAAATTTTATTGAGGATATGCTGCAGGGCCAACAGGAGAGAACCGTCTTTTTCCAGCAGGTAATGCTTGTCTTTCCCGTCAAAAATGAAATAATAAATATCCCCGTTTTTCCTAACCTGGTAATTGATATCCAGAGGAAACTTTTCCAAAAACATGTTTAAAAATTGAGCTCCTGAAACGGATTGGGTCTCTTTTTTCGGCCAGGCCCGTATGACAATTTGTTTGGTCTTGATTCCAAAAAGCTTGGTTTTTTCAGCAACGATTTCATAATTAAACTGAGTGCGGGGGATTTTCAGGATATGCTCGGCGTGACTGAGGGCTTCTTCCAGATTACGGCCTTTAAATTCTTGCTTTTTATTGTTTTTTTCTTCTTTTTCCATGAGGCTCTCTCTTTTTTTTATGCATAAAACGGTTTGTGATGTACTGTTGTCCAATTTGCAGCACATTATTGGTCAGCCAGTAAAGGACAAGGCCACTTTGAAAATTCATGAAAAAGACGGTCATAACCACAGGCATGATCAGCATCATTTTCCGTTGAGTCGGGTCTGCGCTGGTGGGGGTCATTTTTTGACTGATGTACTGGGTGATTCCCATGAGTATAGGGGTGACATAATAAGGATCTTTAACGGAAAGGTCCTTAATCCAAAGAATAAATGGACTATTTCGGAATTCAATCGCAACGATCAGCAAACGGAAAAATCCCCAAAAAATAGGCAGCTGAATCAATATGGGCAAACACCCCCCCGCAGGATTGACGCCGTGTTCTTTATAAAGACGCATGGTTTCTTCATTGAGCTTTCGTCTTTGCTCTATATCCTGCTTGGCTTTTTTGTATTTTGAGCGAAGGGCTTTGATTTTTGGCTGCAGTTCCTGCATTTTGGCCATGGATTTAGTGCTGCTGTATGTCAAGGGGAAGAAAATGATTTTGATGATAAGGGTGAGAATAATGATGCTGAAACCCCAATTGGGAACAGCTTGATGGATCGACTTTATGGCCTTATAAAGGAGTTCAGCGATGAAGCCGAAAAAGCCGAATTTCACCAGCTTATTGGATTGATGCCCGAAATCTGACAGAAAATCATATTGCTTCGGCCCTATAAAAGCTTGCTGAACATGGGTGGCGGATAGAAAATAATAAGGGGTCTCATCTATATTTTTTTGAAGATATGCCGCGCTTGACTCTTGAGGCTGGGTGAGCATCAAAGCGGTGAAGTATTGGTCTTCATAAGCCGCCCATTGGACGAAGTGATAAACGGCAGTATCGGCATCATATTTTTCTTCCTTCATCCGGCTGACATCTCCTCCGGATAAAACCGCAACTCCTTTCTCCTGTCCAAATTGCTTTTCTCCAACCTGCACATCTTTGACGATGGAAGGCCCCCATACCACACCAGGTTGGATTGGGCGTCCGCCTGACCAGGCTTCTATTTGGACATCCATCGAATATTTGTTTTGATGGAAAATGAAAGTTTTGGTGATGCGGTCTCCTGAAGGATCGGAGTAGGTGAAATTTAAAGTCGCTGTTTCTCCCTGGTGAAAATTCAGGTTTTGGGAATTGAATTGAAACAGGGCCCGGTTGAAGGGAGCATTCAGGCGGTTATCTTCCGTCATCAGGGAAAAGGGATAAATCCCTATATCCCGGGCTGACTGGGTTACCAGTTCCATGGGATTTCCATTTTTGTCCATGTGCTGCCGCAGCGTCCAGCTCTTCAATACGGCGCCTTCATTGCTCCATTCCGCCCGGTAAAGAGATGTTTCCACCACGATGGTTTCTTCCTTTTCTGCGGAAACAGAATCGAAGGGTTCAACAGGATCTTCGGAAGCATCCTGGGGCTGGATTAGCTCCTGAATGTCGGGGCCGGGTTTCGGGACATGTTCCGGGGGTTTATCAGAAACAGCCTCCTCTTCTTCCGGTCCGGGTTGCCGGGGTGGTTCCGTTTTGACAAAAAGAGCCTGGTATGCGAACAGCACCACAAATGAAAGGACAATGGCAAGCAATAATCTTTTTTCCATGATATGTGGATCCTTTATGGAACGGGGTCGACTCCACCGGGATGAAAGGGGTGGCATTTAAGGAGCCTTCTGGTTCCAAGGTAAATTCCTTTCGCAGGGCCGTATTTCTCCACGGCTTCATAAGTAAAAGTTGAACATGACGGGTGAAAGCGGCAATGATTACCAAGAAGCGGAGAAATAGCTTTTTTATAAAATCTTAATAAAAACAGAACAGCCTTCTTCATGAGAATCATTCTTCAGGATGAATGGCTTTGAGGGCGTTTGAAAAATCTTGCTCCAATAATGGCCAAGGTGCCGTAACCAGACCTTTCTTGGAAATAAAAATCATATCCAGAGACGCCTGCATCAAATGTTTATTCCTCCGGAACAAAGCTTTTATTCTTCTCTTGGCACGGTTGCGTGTAACGGCGCTGCCGATTTTTTTGCTGGCTACGGCCGCGAATCTCGAAGTGCCGAGATCATTGGGAAGATAGACAAGAATAAAGTATCTCCCTCTATAACGTTTACCCTCTGCGTATATTAATGAAAAATCTTTTCTATATCTGAGCCTCTCCACGAGGCCAAGGGTCTCAGCCATCAACCGGCGAGTCTGGTTCTCCCTTTATTCCGCCGGTTTTTGATGATCTTTCTTCCGCCTTTTGTTCGCATCCGGACCAGAAAACCATGATTCTTTTTTCTTTTTCGATTATTGGGTTGGAATGTTCTTTTCATCGCTTGACTCTTTATTCTGCTTTAGTTTAGCCTGACCTATTCATATCGGGCGCACCGGATCTCACCGCACCGGCTTTACGGCTGGGCCTTCGCGGTGAAGGACCGCGGCCTCATCTCATGCCCTGCGCTCCGCATCTGCGGCAGCCCCGGCCCGCTCATCACTCAGGTTAGATAAGTATATTAATAAACTTGATTTTATCTGTCAAGTTGAAAGCGGGGGTGAAGCGGAGAGGAGACCCGCCCTCTCCTCATTCAGGGTGGAGCTGCGGTTCGGAAAACCCCGGGGTTCCGCTCCAGCTGTTCCATTTGACTAAAGAAAGAATTTGGAATATAATACCTATCTAAGAAATGGATAACTTTTCGGTTGGGGATAAAGTCATTTACCCGAATCAGGGCATCGGGGTGGTCGAGGATATACAGCAATCCAATTTGTATGGCGAAGAGGCTCAGATATATCATCTTCGTATTAAAGCCAACGACACTTTGATTATGGTGCCTTCCGCGTATGCCGAAGAGATTGGAATCCGCAAGTTGATTTCGCATGACAAGCTTCAAAAGATATTTCATTTTTTGGAAGACGGCATGGTGAATGTGACCAAGAATTGGAAAGGCCGGCATAAGGAACACGTGGAATTAATGAAATCAGGTTTAATCCTGGATGTGGCCATGGTTTTAAAAAGCCTTTTTTGTCTTGATTTGATCAAACCGCTGTCATTCAGAGAGAAAAAGATGATGGAGAAAGCCAAAGAACTTCTGGTGGTGGAAATCTGCGAGGTGGCCGATTGTTCTCCTGAAGAAATAGAACACCGGGTTCAAGATAAGTTAACAGCGTGCTTTGAGAATACCACTCTTCAAATGGATTCTTGAGTTTCCGGAATGCTGGGTCCCGCTTTTCTTCTTTTTGTTTTTTTTCTCCTGCTCAGTGCTTTGTTTTCATCATCTGAAACCGCTTTCATCGGTTCCAGCCCTCACAAAATTGATTTACTGAGCCGTCAAGGATCCAAGCCCGCCCGGCTTGTCAAAAAGATGCTGAGAAGAGTGGATGACCTTTTGGCGGCCATTCTTATCGGAAACACATTAGCGAATGCGGCAGCGGCTTCGGTATGCACGTATATTTTTGTTACTTTTATCCCGAATAAAAACCAAGCGGTTCTGCTTTCCACTCTTGTGACCACTTTGCTTATTTTGTTTTTTTCCGAAATAAACCCAAAAACCTATGCGGCGTACAATCCCATAAAATTATCTTTCCTTTTTGTGCGGCCCATCCGGTTTTTCATGTGGATATTTTATCCTGCGGTCCGTGTCTTTACTTTTTTAACCCTGCTGGTTTTCCCTGAAAAAAAACGCGACCGGACGGCATCCCGGTCTTTAAATGAGGAAGAAATGAAGCTGCTTTTATCCATGGGTATCAAAGGGATGTCGTCATTGAGAAAAAAAATGATAGCCGGGGTCCTGGATATCGGCACGCGTCCGGTCAGGGAAATCATGATCCCCAGAACTCAGCTCAAAGCGGTTAACCTGAACGCCTCCCTGGAGGAGATTACAGCCCTTTTGCGCAAAGAGGGGTTTTCCCGGTTTCCCGTATACCGGGAGCGCATAGATAATATCGAAGGTGTGATTCATGTGAAAGATCTTATTTCTCATATGGAGCAAAAAAAAGAATTTAAAATTAAGGATTTGCTGCGGGCGCCTTTTTTTGTTCCGGAATCGGCTTCTTTGGAAAGGGTTCTGCTGCAGATGCTGGAGAACGCCAACCACTTGGTGTTTGTGGTGGATGAGTTCGGCAATATGGAAGGCATCGTCACTTTGGAGGACATCATTGAGGAAATTACAGGAGAAATTCAGGATGAATATGATATGGAAGCAGAAAAACTGATCCATTTAGTGAGCGAGAATGAATATTTGATCAAGGGGAACACGCCCGTTAAGCATATCAACCAACGAATCTTCATTGATTTACCTGACAAGGAGGATTACACTACTGTCGCCGGTTTTTTTCTCAAAGAATTCGGCCGGATCCCGGAAGAAGGTGACAGCTTGACCTACCAAGGGTATACTTTTATTGTGAATAAAATGAAGAAGCACCATATTCAAACCCTGCGGATTCATCTGCCGGATAAAAAGGAAATTCATGAAGACGATCGCGAAAAATAAGAAGGCCTATTTCAATTACGATATACAGGAAACATATGAAGCAGGGGTTTCCTTGACGGGGAGTGAGGTCAAGTCTGTTCGCGGAGGGCGGATCAGCCTTAAAGAGAGTTATGCCGATCTTCGGGACGGGGAAATCTATTTGATCGGTTGCCATATCAGTCAGTATGACCCGGCTAACCGGCTCAATCATGACCCTCTGCGGGACAGGAAATTGCTTCTCCACCAAAGAGAGATCAAGCGTTTAACCGGAAAGATCAAGGAAAGGGGGTTTGCCCTGGTTCCCACCAAAGTCATCCTCACAGACAGGGGCTGGGTCAAAGTGGAGATCGCTTTGGCTAAAGGAAAAAAAGTCCATCAGAAACGGGAAGCTATCCGGGAAAGAGACCGGGAGCGGGAAATGCAGGCTGAACTCAAACGTTACCGGCATTAAATAAAGCTGTATTGATGACAGGAGATGTCTATGCCCAATTTAAAAACAAAAAAAAAGATTATCGGAATTTTAACGGGAGGCGGCGATGTTCCCGGATTGAATCCCGCTATACGGGCCATCACCATTCGTGCCCGGCGGGAGGGGTATGACGTCATCGGCATCCGCCGCGGTTGGGCGGGACTGGTCGATATGAAGCGGGATAAAAACCATGACAATCAAGATCATATTCAGGTTCTCTCCGAAGAACTGGTCAATAAAGTCGGGCGGACAGGCGGTACTTTTCTGCACACCTCCCGGACGCGGCCCAGTCATATTCCTAATGTGAATCTCCCCCAGCATTTAAAGGACGAATACACCGGGGATATCAATGACCTCACGCCAGAGGTATTGAAAAACTTGGATTATTTGGGGGTGGATTATCTTATTCCGGTGGGAGGCGATGATACTTTGAGCTATGCCGCCAGGCTGCATAAGGAGGGGGTCAAAGTCATCGGGGTGCCGAAGACCATGGATAATGATGTTCCGGGGACGGATTACTGCATCGGATTCAGCACCTGTGTGACCCGGATTATCAGTTTGACTCATTCGCTTCGGACCACGGCCGGGTCGCATGAGCGGTTCCTGGTTATCGAGGTGTTTGGGCGTTATGCGGGGTACACAGCTTTGATTCCAGCCATGGCGGGTGCCGCCAATCGCTGTGTTATTCCGGAGTATAAATTCAATATTGAAAAGTTATGTGAACTTCTCTCTCAAGACAGGAGCACCAATCCCAGCCGCTATTCCGTGGTTTTGGTTTCGGAAGGAGCCACTTTCGAAGGAGGCGAGCTGGTTTTCGAGAGCCATGAAAAAGATATGTTCGGGCATAAAAAATTAGGCGGAGTCGGTGACCTCGTCTCCAATCAGTTAAAGGAAATTTCTCCGGAATTCAATCAGGGCCGCCGGATCAACGTCATCAATCAAAGACTGAGTTATTTGGTGCGCTGCGGAGATCCGGATGCCATAGATTCCATTGTGCCCATGGCCTTCGGAAATTTGGCTCTGGATCTCATTCTGGATAATGTGTCCGGAAGAATGGTTTCATTAAGAAACGGGCAATATGATAATGTGCCGATTGAAGCTGTCACCAGCACTAAAAAAGTGGTGGATGTCGCAAAATATTACAATACGGAAAGACTCCGACCCCATTACAAAAGTTTTAATTACAAACCGTTGTTCATTATGACCAGTGATTATTAGTTTGCCCTGTGCCTTTGCCTGGCTGATGAGCGGGCCGGCGGTGAGTCAGCCGGGGTTTTCTTTACCCCTTGATTTCCGGCAAGAAAAGTCTGCGGCCAGTCTGATCGCTTCCTCCATGCTGCCGGAGTCCGCCCGCCCGGATCCGGCGATATCAAAAGCGGTTCCATGGTCAGGAGAGGTGCGGACAAAAGGGAGTCCCAAGGTGACATTGACCCCCGAATTAAAGGCGATGAGTTTAAACGCCGCCAACCCCTGGTCGTGGTAGAGAGAGATGACCATATGATGGGGCTGGTCCAGAGCCAGGCGGCAGACGGTATCCGGAGGAAAAGGACCGCTTATCTCCATCCCCATTTTTTTGGCGGAGGTCATAGCCGGAATAATCTCCTCGACTTCCTCCCGGCCCAGCATTCCCTTTTCTCCGGCATGGGGGTTGAGTCCGGCCAGCAAAAATTTAAAACAGCCGATTTCGTCAGTGCTTTTTTTTAATTCGGAAAAAAAAGACACCAACTCCGTTCGTTTGACTTTTTTCAGCGCGGCTTTCAAGGGGAGGTGATGGGTGAATAGAGCCACATTTAAACGCGGGGAAAAGAAGGCCATGATGGCGTGCGGGTATCTCTGATTAAGATAAGCGGTGTGGCCGGGGAAGGGGATCCCGGCCATTTGCCAGGATTCCTTGGAAACGGGAGCGGTCACCACGGCCTGAATTTTTTTTTCCTGCGCCATTTTTACAGCGGTTTCCACGCAGGAAAATGACAGCCGGCCGTTTATAGGATGGGAAGTCCCCTTGTGTTTCAGTTCAAAGCCGGGAGAGACATCGATAAGGGATATGGGGGGGGGATTTCCGGATGGGGCGTCTTGAAAAGACGGCAGCGGCAAATGGAGATTGTGGTGTTCGATTTCAGATTGGATAAAACGCCTTGAGCCGAAGAGAATAAAATCGGCATCCGGGAATGGGCGGTGACCGGCCAGGGCTCTGAGGGTGATTTCCGGGCCGATTCCTCCAGGATCTCCGATGGTGATTCCGATTTTCGGCCTCATGATCGCATCAACTCACTTGATTTTTCTATCCCGGCCAATTCATATGAGACCATCCCCGCTGGTGAATAATTCAGGCCGGCAAGCCTGCCCGGTACTTTTTTATTTCCAGCCTTCCCCAGTTCGTTATTTCTTTCTCTTGGATTCCATTTTAAACATATATTTAATATTATTTTTATAAACCAAGAGATTAGGCGCACCTTGCCGGTTGAGTTTAAGGCAGTAGTGGTCATACCACTCAATGTGCCCTTCCAATTTTTCTCCATCTGTGCAGACAAGGACCATGGGGGTCTTTTTATTCATTTGCTTCAGATAGTAATAATTCTCCGCGTGAGTGGCGAATTCAGGATGGGGCTTTTTTTTGGACTCCCGGGTCTTTTTTTCTTTAAAATCAGAAATATTCGGACGAATGAGTTTTCTGTTCATTCTTCTGTTCTCCAAGGAGCTTTTTGCTATTGAGAGAGAAATTTGCAATTAATTAAAGTATATCATTCCTTCTGTTTTATGGCAATATGAATCCGTCCCGGGGACAAATCTCAATACTAAAAATTCCGCATCCCCGTTTCCTGCGGCGGGAAAATGGAGTGATTCCGTTCAGCCGGCCACCGGTTTTTTCAAACCCTGAAAAATCAGGGGGAGGACGATAAGAGTGACCAGGGTGGACGTCACCAGCCCGCCGGTCACCACCACGGCGAGCGGACGTTGAATCTCTGCGCCTGAGCCGGTTGCCAGCAGCAGGGGCATGATTCCGAACACCGTGGTGAAGGTGGTCATCAACACAGGGCGGAGTTTGATCCGGACTCCGGCCAGCACGGCGTCTTCTATGGCAAGGCCTTCCTTGAGCCGGTGATGGAAAGTCGATAAAAGAACCAGGCCGTCTTCCAAAGCGATTCCAAAAATGGCAATGAATCCGATGGAAGCGGGGACGCTCAGATAAAGTCCGGATAGTTTAAGAGCAATGATCCCGCCGGTTAAAGCCAAAGGGATATTGATCAATATGATCAAAACCTCCCGGAAGGAATAAAAAATGGTGAAAAGGAGGAGAACAACCAGGACTAAAGTGACGGGCATAATCAAGGCCAGCCTGCGGTTGGCTTGCTGCTGCAGCTCGAATTGTCCTCCCCATTTAAGAAAATACTCCGGAGGCAACACCACGGAGGCCCTCATTTTTTTCTTGGCTTCATCCACAAACCCGCCGATATCCCGGCCGCGTATATTGCATTGGACCGTGATGAAACGTTTATTGTTTTCGCGAGTGATCATCCGCGGACCGATCACTTCCTTGATATCCGCGACCTGAGCCAGCGGGATTTGGCCCTGGCCGGGCAGCCGGATTAACAGCTGTTCGATTTTTTGAATATCATTCCTGAATTCAGGTGAAAACCGAAGAAAAATATCGAATTTTTTCTGTTCTTCGTATACCTGGCCGAGTGTGATACCTCCGATAGCGGCTCTTATGGTTTCCTGGACCTCTTGTAAATTGAGGCCGTATCGCGCAAGACGGTTGCGGTCGGGAATGATTTGGATATGATTTTGGCCGGTAAACTGTTCCACCTGGACATCGGCGGCGCCTCTTATCGCAGCCAATACGTCTTTGACTTGAATGGATTTTTCCTGCAGGATGTCAAAATTTTCTCCGTATATTTTGACGGCCAGCTGGGCTTTTACTCCGGTTAAAAGCTCATCCAAGTTGTGCGCAATCGGTTGGGTGAGGTTTAAAGTCGCACCCGGGTATTCCATCAAGGTGTCTTCGACAGCCTCATAAAGCTCGTTTTTATTCCGGAACCGGTTCCATTGCTGAGGGGGTTTCAGGTCGAGAAGCATCTGGGCTTCATTAACAAAATGGGCGTGGCTTCCCACCTCCCCCCGGCCGATCCGCGTCAGCACCCCGTTGATTTCCGGGATATTCAATAAATCTTTTTCCATGGAGGACGAAATATTTATGGTTTCCTGGAGGCTTATGTTGGGATCAAAAGCCACCTGGACATGCAGGGAGCCTTCTTCCAATGAGGGAATGTATTCCCTCCCTAAAAAAGGAAAAAGCGCCAATCCGGTGAGAAAAATGGCCCCGGTGACGGCAAAAACAGGCTTCCGGTGGCGGGAGCAATATTGAAAAGCAGGCAGGTAGATTTTCCGGGCCGTACGGATAAGGAACGGCTCAGAACCGGCTTTAATCCGGGCGGGGATCATATAATAGGATAAAGCGGGGATGACAAACAAAGTGAAAATCAAGGAGCCCGCCAAGGCAAAGGCTATGGTGAAGCCCATGGGCCGGAACATGATGCCTTCCACGCCGGTCAGGGTGAAAATAGGCAGAAAAACCAAAATAATAATGATGACCGCATAAAATACCGGCCGGCCCACCTCATGCCCGGCTGTGAGTATGGCGGCGTTTTTATCCTGGCCCGGAAGGGAGAGATGACGGCGGATATTTTCAACCAGAATGATAGCGGGGTCGGCGATAAGTCCGATGCCGATGGCCAGGCCCCCGAATGACATCAAATCGGCGGGCAAATTCATGCGATCCATCATAATGAAGGAAAACAAAATGGAAAAAGGAAGGGTCAACACCACGATAAGAGCAGAGGAAATATGCCCCATAAAGAGAAATAGAACCAAGATCACCAGTCCGATTCCGGCCAGCAGGCTGATGGAGACCGTGGAGAAACATTCCTTGACCAGGGCCGCTTGGTTATAAAAAGGAACGATCTGGACCCCCGGGGGAAGCGACCGGTTGATTTCCTGCACCCTGTCTTCCAGATTGCTGATAACGCGCGCGGTGTTGCTGCCGAAAAGTTTCAGCACCATCCCCGCGACTTTTTCCCCTTTGCCATTCACCAAAGCCGCCCCTCTTTTTATAGCCGGCAGAACCTCCACCCGGGCCACATCCTTGATATAAAGCGGGGTCCCTCCTTTTTCTGAAACAAGAATGTTCTCCAGGTCTGGAACGGACTTGACCAGGCCCAGGCTTCGGACGATATATTCCTCCTTTCCCTTGGTGATGAAGCTGGCTCCGATATTCTGATTGTTTTTCTTCACCTGTCCGGCTATATCAGAGATGGTCAAACCGTATTTCAACAGGGATTGGGGGTCGGTCACGATTTGGAATTGCTTGATGTCACCGCCGATACTCAACACCTGCGAGACTTGGGGAACTGATTTCAATTCATATTTAACCAGCCAGTCCTGAAGGGTGCGAAGTTCCATGGCGGAGTGGCCGTCACCTTCCAGGTAATACAAGTACACCATTCCCAATCCGGTGGCGATGGGGCCTAGGACCGGGTTGTGAGCTTGTTCCGGAATCTGGTCCCTCACTTCAAGCAGGCGTTGTGAAACCAGTTCGCGGGCCCAGTAAATATCGGTTCCTCCTTCAAAATAAACACTGACCATAGACAGGGCGAAAGTTGAGAATGACCTGATGCTTTCGATTTTCGGCAATCCGAACATGGATGATTCGATAGGATAAGAAATCAGCCGCTCCACCTCTTCCGGGGCCATCCCAGGGGCTTCGGTATGAATTTGGACCAAAGGGGGAGAGGGGTCCGGAAAAACGTCTATGATCAAATTGCGGTAAGCCGTGACGCCCAGTCCCAAGATGACCACAGCGGCCAGTATGATAAAAATTCGCTGTTTGATGGAAAAGCCGATAATGGATTTGATCATGGAGTTCCGTTCAGTGGGCATGGGCATGGCCGAAAGTCCCCTTGGTCAATTCGGATTTCAAAGTGAACGCGCCTTCATGCACGAAAACTTCGCCCGGCTGAAGCCCGGCCCGGATGACCGTCCAGCCGTTGATTTGCTCCTGGATTTCAACATGACGGATCATAAAAACGCCGGGGGCGGTTTGGATGAACACGATTTTTTCATCCTGAAGATTTTGCACGGCGGAGTCCGGCACGGCCAGCCGCTTCCGGACCGCAGGGCTTTGTATGCGTCCCTGGACATACATATTCGGTTTTAATCTATGCTCTCTGTTATCCACCTCCGCCCGGACGGTGACAGTTCGGATCTTTTCGTCAATAACATCACTGATATTGGTGATACGCCCCTGAAAAATTTCATCTCCGTAAACCGAAGTCAGGATTTCCACTTCACTGTGAATGCGCAGGGAAGGGAGGTCTTTTTCATAGGCATCCAAAAGCACCCATATCCGGCTGAGGTCCGAAACGGTAAAAATTGTCTTCTCGGGTTTAATGTGTTCGCCGATAATGATATCACGGAAAACCACTGTTCCGGGTATGGGCGAAACAATGGAAAGAAAAGGATCGGCGATGTCGCATTTATAGGGCTGTGACTCCAGAGCTTCACACTTTTCGATCAATTCTTCAATGTTTTGGTGATCAATGCCGTAAGAGTGCAGGGCGGAACCAAGAGCCCCGTATTGGGTTGAGGTCTTCTGATAGGCGGCTTCCCTCCGGTCATATTCTTTTTTTTCAATGGCTTTTTCTTCCAAAAGCATTTTGGAACGTTCATATTCCCTATGGCTGAGCAGGTAGGCGAAACGGGCTTCTAAAAAATCAGCCTGTGCTTTGGCGAACTCCGGAGAATTGATGACAGCGAGGGTGTCTCCCTTGCGGATTCGCTCGCCAAGATCAGTTGCCACCCGGTTCACCTTGCCTTCAACATAAGAGGAAATATCCGCTGTCCGGTTCCGGTTAAGGGTGACCACCCCGGGAAGATGAATCCTTGCCTGCAGGTCTCTCATTTCAGCTGGAGAGGTTTGAATATTCCATTGTTTTTGTTTATCCGGAGGAATATGAATAACCTCATCCTCAGCGTTATGGCCGTGTCCGCTGTGATCGTGGCTTGCTTCTCCGGGATGACCGGACTCATGTTGATGGGCATGAGCATGAATATCTCCGGAATTTTCTTGGGAAGTCGGGCCGCCGCAGCCCGTCAATATTATAAGAACAGGTATCAAGAGCTGTATTGTTTTTTTCATGTGACCTTATCTCCTGCCGCCATCTCAAGACCGGCTTTTTCCACACACCATGTGTACAAGGCGTGAATATAATCTTTATGAATCTGCAGATAAGTCCTTTGGGAATCGAGGTAATCGATCAGAGATGTTTCGCCCTGCTGATAGCTGAACCGGGCGATTCTTTCACTTTCTTTGGCTTGTTTCAGCAATCCCTTATGGAAAAGATCCAAGGTTTTTTGTGCCAACACAACACGGGCGTAGCGGTTCTTGATGTCGGCGGCCAGCTCCATTTCAAGCGAAGCGAGTTCTTGCTGATGGGACTCCAACAGTCTTTCGGAGCGGGCGATGTCACCGGATTTAAAATTCCAAAGCGGGATATGAAGAGAGATTCCCAAACCTTGATTTTGTCCGTGCAGGTCCTTGGCGGTGAATGCGGACAGCTCAAAATCCGGAAATCGCTGCCACCGCGCGAAATACAGCATATGTTCAGCCTGTTCCGCTTCTTTTACTTTCTTTTGGATGACGGGATGATTTTGAAGGGCGGTTTGGATAAGCGTTTCCAGCGGATTCCGGACCGGGCTGTAATCAAGCTCCCCGGCCACAATAAAATCTTCAGGCAACGCTTTCCCCAGGAAGGTATTCAAATTTTCCCGGGCGGACTGAAGTTCGGTTTGGATACGGATGATCTGGTTTTCCGCCTTCATGGATTCGACTTCCAATTTTATGGCTTCCAGCTCTTTGATTTCCCCCAGCTCCGCTTTTCTGGCAATCAATTGATAAATATCCCGGATGGACTTCAAATTTTGAATGGAAAGCTCTTTTTCCCGCTTGAGCCATAAAATTGTGAAAAAATATTTCTTTATTTCATGGGTCAGTTTCAGCCGGTATTCCCGGAAATAAAATTCTTCGGCCTTCCAGCCGGATTCAGCGGCCTGAATCCGGTAATGACGCTTGAAGGGGTTTTCAATCGCCTGGTTTAAAGACAATCCATGTGTGGTCCGGCCGATGGTGCCCTCATAATTCTCAGCTTTTCCGATTTGATAGCTCAAGCCGGGGTTGGCGTAAGCCCTGGCATCCTTCAGAGCGGCCTTACCGGCTTCCGCCCTCAGGCTGAGAGCGGTTAACCGGAAATTATTTTGAAAGCCTATTTCCAACAGGTTTTGGAGGGAATATTCTTTTTCTGATTGAGCGGAAAGCGAAAGCAGGAAAATTCCCACCATAAGTGTTCCGAAACCGGCTTTTCGTATCATGATTCTTTTTTCAACTTCCAGGCGAATTCACCACCCGGATAATGGAAGCGAGCCTTATGATACTCCCCCGCATTCCCGGGCTATATCCGCCACCAATAGGAAAATTTAATGAAGTAGTACTGGCTTTCTTCCCTGAAAATTCCGAGCTCGTCTTTTATCTGGCTGTTGTTCATTCCCACATAAAAGACAGTTCCCGGACGGTACTCATAGCTGAAAAGAACACTTCCGTAAAAGTCGCCGTAATAATCATTGTAATCGGTGATTAAGCGGAGAGAAACTGAGCGGGACAGCTGGTAGCTGATTCTCTGGCTGATGATATTGATGCGGTATATTTGGTCGCCGCCGCGTTCATCATAGAATGTGTTGTTGTTGTAGTTATAAAACAGCCGGAGGTTGGTAAGAGGCTTGAACGTGACGCGGAATCCGTAGGAAACCAGATAGCCGAGATCGGGATCTTTTGCGTAATAAATGCCGTCGCCTATGGAAAAAGACAGATTGCCGGAAAACCAGGCAAAAGGGTTGGAATTGAGGTGAGCCCGGAATGAATTTTTATAAAAATCAACGCCTTGGTAACGTTCCATTTCTGAGGTGAAACGAGCGAAGAGAAAACTCCCCCGCCATCCGCTGATGAACCCGCCGATTTGGACTTCTTCATCCGTCAGGTTGTTTTGAAAGTCATAGGCCCGGCGGTATTCGATGGAGGGACGGATGTCCACGATGATATCGTTTTGAGGCAGAAAATTATAGCCGATCCGCGTCCGAAAGGATTTGATATCTTTTCTGCGAAGAAATCCCAGGGAAGCCTCAAAATCCTCCGGCAGGTGGGAGTATTCCGCAGATAAGTTCCAGTGCCGGGACTCACGGCTGAGATGGAAGCTCATGGCCGGCACCAATCCGGTGTTTTCGTCCGCCACCCGGCTGTGGGAGCCCACCACTTGAAAAGAAAACCGGTTATAGCCGCCGAATTTAAAATGGCCGTCCACTCCGCCCACCCGGTTATGGTTTTGAGTGATGGAATCCCACCCGGCTCCGGTTTCTTTATCCATCAGCAGGAATCCGACGTAAGATTCCGGGTAGAGGTCCTGCTTCAGACGGAAAATATTGACCAGGCCCTGGGTGTTCTCCTGTAAGGATTCCATTTCCTCAATAGGGATATTGATGTAGGTGGGGGTTTCATCATAGGCACTGAGAAATCCCAAAGTGGTTTTTCCGGTTTTTCCGGTGAGTTTGCCGCCCCAGAGGGGACTGACGATGCTGCGGGTGTAGATCAATTCAATAGGAGTATTGAAAATATCCCGTCCCTCCAGGAAAAAAGGACGTTTTTCCGGGTAATAAAGCGGATACCGCTGATTGACGTCGACCTGGGGCATATCGGCTTCGATTTGACTGAAATCAGGATTGAATGTCAGGTCCGCGGTGAGATTGGAGGTGATCCCGTATTTCAGATTGAGGCCGGGCTCGGGCTTGAATTTTTCCGCTGCTGATTGTTTTCCCGTTATCACCGGCATGATTTCCAGGTTGCGCCCTTTTTCGAGAGGGCCTTCGATCGCCAGGGTTCCGGCTTGGATCAGGAATCCGTTGACATCGCGGGAGCGGGGCGCCCAGTAGATATCCTCATTTTTCCGGGGGATGCTCCTTTGAATCTGCAGCCCCCAGGTTTGCCTGAGGAAATTGGGGAAGCGCAGGCTCTTGAAGGGGATTTGGATTTCCACGGAATATCCCGCATGGTCCATGACCGCCCCGGTCAGGAAGAACGTGTCCCAAGAGGAATCGATCCGGTTGAATCCCCCTCCGGGACGGCGGCGGCGGTTTTCCAAATAAACGCCGTCCGATTGAACGCCGCAAGGGTTGACCTGAAACACAAAAGCCTGCTTTTTATCATGGAACGTATCCAAATAAATGGAGATTTCGTCATCACCCATCACCTCATCCCTCTTGGTTAAACAAGCCCGGATGGCGTCCGGATTGGAATCAAAAGCCCGGACACCGATGTAGAGGTTTCGGCTGTCGTATCCAATATACGCCACTGTTTTTTCGGAAGGCATGCCGCCTTCCACCGGTTCATACTGAGTGAATTGATCCAGCACGGTTGCGTTTTCCCAGAAAGGGTCATCCAGAATCCCGTCGATTTTTGGGGGAGGAGAACTCTCGGCGGCCTCGACCCTCATATAATTACTTCCATGGACGGCCGGAGCAACAGCGAGGATGAACAGCAGAAGCAGATGTCCTCTTAACCTAAACTTTCTCATGTTTGAAAATCCTCGGATAGAAACGAACCGGGCGGACCGAATCCCAGCGCATCTGCCGGGTTGCGGCTGGCCGTTGTGAAGCGCTGCGGCGTCCCCGCTGAAGCTCCGGCATCTTCGCCGATCTCGGCCCGCTCATCATCCAGGTGAAAATTAAAATGCCATTTTAATATTCTTTCCTGAAAAAGTCTACTTGCCGTAGACTTGATTTATGCTGATGGCATGTTCTTCCATATTGGTGCCGATATCCCGGTACAGCTGAGCCAGGGAGAGTTTATAATCGATGATCGCCCTCATTTCGCTGCTGCGGGCGTTGGCCAGATCGGTTTGATATTGAAGCACCAGGAAATTGGTGGACAGCCCCACTTTGAGTTTTTCTTCTTCCGCGGCCAGTTGTTTTTCTGCATACTCACGGGCGGTTTGGTAAGCATGGATGCGCTTGAAATTGCTTTCCACATTCCGCACCGCAATTTTGATATCCTGGAACAATTGCTGCTGCTGATTTTCGATCAGCATGCGGGCCCGGTCCAGGTTGACCCGGGCCTGAGCCAGCTGGGCGCGGGAAAAGATGTCATTCAGCGGGAGATCCAAAGTCAGGCCCACCGACCAATTCCGGTACTTAAATCCGAAGGCGTCCTCCAGGGAGTCGGAAAATCCGCCGGGGATCCGGTCCACCACCACCCCGGTTAAGGGGTTGTTGTCCTTATATATAAGCTGATCCCCTGATACCCCGGGACTCCAGTATTGGGCGCTGAGACTTAAATCCGGAAGCATTTGATTTTTCGCGTAACTGAAATCCAGTTCGGTGTTTTTCAAACTGATCTGGGATGCTTTGAGGTCGGGACGTTTGTCCATAGCCATTCCGAGAGCTTCCTCAAGGGAAATCTCTGTTTTCTCGTATTCAGGGGCGTCGGAAGGGATCAAATGGAGGGATTCCGGCTGGAGGCTTTCCGCCCGCAGGTTGAGAAGGGTTTTCAGCCGGTCTTCCTGGTCTTTAACCTGAGTTTCCGCAGCCAGAATGTCCGCCTCCCGCTGCGCGACGCTGGTTTGGGCATTGATCACTTCCATGGGAGCCATGGTCCCCACTTCAACGGCCCGCCTGTTTTTTTCTAAAAGCTGCTGGGCCTGAGTCAGCGACTGCCGCCGCACTTCCAGGTCCTGGATGTAGTAAATCAAATTCCAGTAAGCGTTTTCAACCTGGTAGATCAGATCCTGAACCGCTTTTTTAAATTCCTCTTCTGAGGCAGCCATGGAATTGGAGGCGATCAAAATTTCCCTCCGGCCCATGGTCAATCCGAAATTCTGCAGCAGGGGCTGTTGAAAATTAAGCCTGAGTTCGGTTCCGTAGCGGGGATTTATTGTCTGAAAATTCCGGTTGGTGTCGAATTTATAACTGTTCATTTGGGCGGATAAACTGCCTCCGGTGGGGAGCTGCTGCTGGATGGTGAAATCATAGTTAGAGTTGAGCTGAGAAACGACATTGGCCGAATCTAAAAATGAATAGGAAGCGGACTCGGTGTTTCTCCGGCTGAATCCGAAAGAGAGGCTGGGGATGAATTTCTCCTGTGCCTGGTCAACAGAAATGGACGCTAATTCAGGATTGATCATTTCAATTTTTATGCCCAGGTTGTTTTTAAGGGCCGTCAAGATGCAGTCTTCCAGAGAGAACTCCCTTTGTTGTTCCTGGGCGGGAAGAAATGCCGGGACAACAAAAAAAATAAAAAAAAGGATCATGAATTTTCGGATACTCATTTGAACCTCCATATGATGGGTCTATTTTACCCTGGCCTATACCTTAGAAAATTGTTTTCTTGTGGCATATGGAATTCAGGTATGGCTTGTGCTCCCTTCAGATTTTTTACGCCATTCTTCGCGCTGTGTTTTCGGCTGCTGCGCAACTCCCCCCGTCCGTGGGTCAAACATGCTCGCAGCCCGGCTTTGCCGGGTTCCCTCAAACACAGCCCTCAGCCTGACCCATTCATAAAAAAATGGCGATGGTTTTTTTATGAGCATTTTTTCAGAGAAATGCAAGGTTTTTCTGAAAATGACAGATGAAACGTTTTTGTTTGCTTTGCCTTTCATAATAATCGCCATTTTTTTACCTTCCAGGCGGGCCGGATCTCACCGCATCTGCTTTGTTGCAGGGCATTCGCGGTGAAGGACCACAGCGTCATGCCCTGCGCCTCGCATCTGCGGCAATCCCGGCCCGTGAATAGGCCAGGATCGAAGGCTAAATCTTCAAGGTCGCTTCAGCCACACCTGAATTCCATAAAGCCGTAACAACCTCATTCCGTTAATA
>JAWODN010000046.1:0-78447 GCA_046483285.1 Candidatus Aminicenantota bacterium
CATTGCGAGGCTTGCGTCAGCAAGCCGTGGCAATCCCTTCCTGCCTCTTTGTCATTGCGAGCGGCCGGAGGCCGCGTGGCAATCCCTTTCTGCTTCGTGAAAGCATGGCCGACCCCACCAAACGAAGCACTCAGGGATTCCGAGGCACTGCGTGCCCCGGAATGACACACTCAAAGGTGCTTCGCACCGCGGGATGACACACTCAAAGGCACTGCGCTCCCCCGGAATCCCTATTCAAAATCCGCGCCGGTCGCGGCAAGGCTGGAGGGGGGGCCCCGCCCGCAGGCAGCGAGGACGGGGGAGGAAGCCGTGCCGGGACCCTCCTCCCGATTGTCTTGGTTCGTGGTGTGTTATGCTCATAATGAATTCATAAAAGAACCGCGATGTTTTTGCAATCTTTTTTTTACAGGTGAATGGTTGATGGTGGATGGAAAATAGGCAAGAGAGAATTGAATATTATCATTAAAGGGGTTACAATTAAAAAATCAAAACAACAAATTTTATTTTATGGGGTCGTCTATGAATCAACGCTGGTTTAATCAAGCATTATGGGTGCTGGCCGTTTTGATGCTGGCTGTTAATCCTCAGTTGCCCGGTCAAGATCAAAAATCCGGCTATCCGCTGGATGAAAGCCTTTACAGCGCGATGCAATGGCGAGGCATCGGGCCTTACCGGGGGGGGCGGGTCACGGCTGTGGCCGGAGTTCCGTCTCAGCAGCACACCTATTATTTCGGAGCATGCGGCGGAGGGGTTTGGAAAACCGAGGACGGAGGCTTGAGTTGGGAAAATATTTCCGATGGATATTTTGCCACTGGGTCGGTTGGAGCGGTGGCTGTCTCCGAGTGGGACCCTAATGTCATCTATGTGGGGATGGGGGAAGCCCCCATCCGGGGAAATGTTTCTCATGGAGACGGTGTTTATAAATCCTTGGACTCCGGCAAGACATGGAAACATATGGGTTTGGAGCGAACGCTTCAAATTTCACGCATCCGGATTCACCCGCGTGATCCCGATTTGGTGTATGTCGCGGCGCTGGGTCATGTGTACGGTCCGAATGAAGAGCGGGGGGTTTTCCGCAGCCGGGACGGCGGCGAAACCTGGGAAAAAATTCTGTACCGGAGTGAGAAGGCCGGCGCCATTGATTTGATCATGGACCCAAATAATCCCCGGGTCCTTTACGCTTCCATTTGGGAAGCGTACCGCACCCCGTACAGCCTGGTCAGCGGAGGGCCGGGCAGCGGCTTATTCAAGACCACGGACAGCGGAGACAGTTGGACCGAAATATCCCGAAACCCCGGTCTCCCCAAGGGAATATTGGGAAAAATAGGCGTTACGGTTTCTCCCGTTCGGCCGGACCGGGTATGGGCCATTGTTGAAGCCGATGACGGAGGGGTTTTCCGCTCGGATGACGGCGGCGAAACTTGGACGAAACTCAATGAAGAACGGCGTTTGCGCCAGCGGGCCTGGTATTACAGCCGAATCTATGCGGATACTCAGAATCCGGAAACGGTTTATGTTTTAAATACCGGCTTTTACCGCTCTGTGGACGGAGGACGGAATTATACCCCTATCAGGGTTCCGCACGGAGACAATCATGACCTATGGATTGATCCCAACGATAATAAGAGAATGATCAACAGCAATGACGGCGGGGCCAATGTTTCTCTGACAGGCGGAGAGTCATGGACCGGCCAGGACAATCAGCCGACCGCTCAATTCTATCATGTCATCACGGACAACCAGTTTCCATATTGGGTCTACGGGGCGCAGCAGGATAATTCCACCGTCCGGATCGCCAGCCGGACCACTGGAAGCGGAATCGACAGGGAATACTGGCACTCCGTGGGAGGAGGCGAAAGCGGGCACATCGCTCCCCGTCATGATAATCCGGATATCGTCTATGCCGGAAGCTATGGAGGATTGATCACCCGGTGGGATTATAAAACCCGTTCCAGCCGGGTGATTTCCCCGTGGCCGGAAAATCCCATGGGTTGGGGAGCCGGGGATTTGAAATACCGGTTCCAATGGACGGCTCCTATTTTGGTTTCAAAATTTGATTCAGACGTGCTCTACCACTGCGCCCAAGTGGTTTTCAAGTCAACCAATGAGGGGCAGAGCTGGCAGGTCATCAGTCCGGATCTCACCACCAATGATAAATCCAAGCAGCAGAAATCAGGAGGCCCCATCACCAAAGACGACACCAGTGTGGAGTATTACTGCACCATATTCGCACTGGCGGAATCTCAATTCAACCCGGATATCCTCTGGGCCGGGAGCGATGACGGACTGGTCCATATCACCCGCAACGGAGGACGGACCTGGGATAATATCACCCCTGAGCAGCTTCCCGAATGGAGTATGATCAGCATGATCGATACCTCCACCTTTGCGCCGGGCCGGGCCTACATTGCGGTGGACCGGCACCGTTTGGATGATTTTGCGCCTTACATTTACAAGACCGAAGATTTCGGCAAAAGCTGGATGAAAATCACGAATGGGATTCCGGACGGAGCGTTTGTGCGGGTGGTGAGGGAAGATCCTGAGCGTAAAGGGCTGTTGTACGCGGGGACGGAAACAGGGGTCTATGTTTCATTTGACGACGGTCGAAACTGGCAGTCTTTGCAGCTCAACCTGCCGGTGGTCCCCATCCGGGATATGGTGGTCAAAGAAGATGATCTGGTGGTGGCGACGCACGGCCGCTCGTTTTGGATCCTGGACGATTTAACACTCCTGCATCAGCTGAATCCGGAAGTCGCCGCATTGGATTTCTTTTTATTCAAACCCCCATATGCTTACCGGATGAAGGGATGGAGTTACCCCCGTGAAAATGTGGGTCAAAATCCCCCTTCAGGATCGGTCATCACTTATTTTTTAAAAGAAAAACCGCAGCAGGCCATTACTTTGGAATTCAGGGATGACAGAGGCCGGCTGATAAAAACACACACCGCTTCTGCGGAATCCGGCATGAACCGTTTTGTGTGGAATATGCGCTACCCGGATGCCAAGCGTGTTCCCGGAGCAGTTCTTTGGGGAGGGTCCGGACAGGGGCCGGTGGCGCCTCCCGGAAAATATGAGGTTCGTCTCATTGTGGGCGATAACACCCAAATCCGGTCCTGGGAATGGCGAAAAGATCCCCGCATAGACGCCACCCAGGCGGATCTGCAGAGGCAGTTTGATTTTTTGATTGAAATCCGCGACAAACTCACTGAAGTCAATGAGGGCATTATCACTCTGCGGTCCATGCGCGCTCAAATCAAGGATGTGCTTGAGAAAGCCAAGGGCCGAAAGAATGTGGACGACTTGATTGAATTCGGACGGAAATTGACCGGCAAACTCACCGCGATCGAGGATGCCTTGATCCAGTCCAAGTCCCAAAGCCCTCAGGATCCCTTGAATTATCCTATTAAGCTGGATAATAAGCTCGCCGCTTTAATGCCGGTTGTGGCCAGTGCGGATGCCCGTCCCACGCAGCAGTCCTATCAAGTTTTCAGAGAGTTGTCTTCCCGGGCTGAAACCCAGCTGGGGCAGCTGGACCTGCTGAAGAGGCGCGATCTTCCTGAATTCAATGAGATGGTGAAACGGGCCGAGGTGCCGGCCGTGCTGATTAAGTGAAAATTTTGTCCGGATTGAGGATATTTTCCGGGTCGAAGACTTTTTTAATTTCCCGCATCAGCCGGATCTGCTCATCATCGATGACGTAGGAAAGGTATGGTTTTTTAACCAGTCCGATTCCGTGTTCGCCGGAAATCATGCCCCCGCGCTCATGGCAGTCCCGGTACAGGTCGGCCCTGATTTTTCCCAGCTTTTCCTTCCATTCCTTTTCCGGCAGGGGGATGGTCTCACCGTTATCATAACGGACATTCATGATGTGGGTGTGGACATTCCCGTCCGCGGCGTGGCCGTAGGTGGGCAGCCACAGACCGTATCGTTCCTGAACTTCCTGGACTTTTTTCACATGCCCGGCGATTTCCGCACGGGGGACCACGATGTCAAGAGTTTCCACATTATTGTCTTTTATAGATTCATATAATTTGGAGCGGATATCCAGAACCTGTTTTTGTTTTTGCGGATTGTCCGCCACAAAAGCATCCAAGGCGCCCTTCTCCAGGCAGATTTCAGCGACATCCTGGGAAAGTTTATCCATGTCCTCCTGACTTGAGGCATCCAGGATGACCAGAAGATAAACCTTGCCCATAGAGCAGGGCCATTTTTTATTCAATAGCTTTTCCGTCCGGACAATGACCTCTCTGGGAATAAATTCGACGGCCAAGGGAAGAATTTTGTTTCTGATCATCAGCGGAACCGATTCAATGGCCGCTTCCAGGCTGTCATAAGGAATGATCAATGAGCGTGACGCCGGAGCCGGAGGCATAAGCTGAATGACGGCCCGGGTGACAATCCCCAGAGTCCCTTCCGAACCGATAAAGAGGTTTAAAAGATTATATCCGGTGCTGCTTTTCATGATTTTCCCGCCCAGCCGGATGATTTTTCCGGAGGCCAAAACCACATCCATACCGCGGATATAATTGCGGATAACTCCGTATTTGACCGCCCGGGCGCCGCCGGCATTGGTGGCGATCAGTCCGCCGATCATGGCGCTTTCATCGCCGGGATGAGGCGGAAAAAACAATTCCGCTTCTTTGACGGCCTGGTAAAAATCCATCAAACGGACACCGGCTTCCACCACAGCCATCTGGTTGGCGTCATCGATGTCAATGATCCGGTTCATTCTTTCCAGGGAGAGGACGATTCCTCCCCGTGACGGAACGCAGCCTCCGCAAAGGCCGGTCGCCGCTCCCCGCGCCGTGACGGGAATGCGGTGATTCTGAGCCAATTTGAGGATTACGGCCACCTCATCCGCGGTTCCGGGCCTGACGACGACATCCGGGGAATGGGCGATATCATCCAGCGTGAATTCATCGTGGCTGTAGTCAATGGTTTGTTCAGACTCTGTTAAGACGTTTTCTGCGCCGGTGATTTTCTTCAGTTTTGATATTAAGGTGTGGTTTGTTTTTTTATCCATTACATTTTCCTTTATCCGGCTGGATAAATCATAGCTCAAATGTCATCTTTATTCAAAATTCGTGCGAAGGGAAGAGCGGATGGAGGCGTGCATATCGGAAAATAATATGCTATTCTATGGTCTATTTTTACAGCCTGGCTTATTCGTTCTTTTTGGGAGAGAGATAAGGTCTGTTCAGTTTCCGGGCTGAGAAACAAGGTTGGGTCAACAGGCTTTTTTAAAATATAAGAAGGAAGTCGGTTATGAAAACTATCAGCGTCATTATTCCGGTTTATAATGAACAAGACACAATCCTTAAAGTGGTTAATAAAGTCAGAGCTGTGGATATCGACAAAGAAATAATCATTGTGGATGATGCTTCCGATGATAAGACTCCTTTAAAGCTGAAATCCCTGGAAAATCATCATGAAATCAGGATCATCACCCATGATGTCAACAAGGGCCGGGGAGCCGGGATCAAATCGGCTTTGGAATACGCCGAAGGCATGATAACCATTTTTCAGGATGCTGATTTGGAACTGGATCCGGCGAATTATCCTCGACTCATCGAACCGATTTTAAATCAGGAAAGTGAAGTTGTTTTCGGTTCGCGGTTTTTAGGAAAGGGGTTTATTCAGGGCATGGGATTCGGAGCGTATGTCGCCAATGTTATTTTGACGGAATTCACAGATCGTCTCTATAAGGCAAATCTAACGGATGTTCTGACCATGTTTCAGGTGACCAGGACCGAGGTATTGAAATCCCTGGATTTGAAAAGTGACCGGTGGGAGTCCACTATTGAAATCACGGCCAAACTGCTTCGCAACGGCTATAAAATAAAGGAAGAGCCGGTGAATTATATTCCAAGGCGGAAAGAGACCGGCAAAAAAGTCAGATGGAGCGATTTTTTCGGATGCATTTCAGCATTGATTAAATACCGTTTTTCATATAAGCCCAACCGAAAGATTAATGAATAAAATTCTTCTTCTCAATCCTCCTGGAGACAAGCAGTACCAAAGGGATATGTATTGCAGCGGAGTTTCCAAAGGGTATTACTGCTGGCCCCCTATTGATCTTATGGTTCAAAGCGGAATCCTGGGTAAGGAATACGAAATCCATTTGATGGATGCCATCGCGGAGAAGATGCCGGCGGAGGATTGTGTGAACAAAATCAGTTCTCAAGATTATACCGCCGTTTTATTTTTAACCGGGATTGCTTCATGGAAAAAGGATTTCGCTTTCATGTCCCGCTTATTGAAACACGAATCCAAAAGACGGCCTTTGCTGATTGGAAACGGAGACATCCTTCTGTATGAAGCGGAAAAATTTCTTCAGGAGTATGATTTTTTGGACGCGGTTTTGATGGATTACACCAGAAACGATATTATCCATTATTTGCGGGGAGATTTGAATAAAGTCCAATCGATGGCGTTCCGCCGGAACGGCCGTATTGAAGTGCGAAAGCCTCGAATCAAACCGGAAAAGTTTTCTTTCCCGGTTCCGCACCATGAGAAATTGCCTTTGAAAAATTACCTGCTCGCCCAGGGCAAGAGATTTCCCTTAACCACAGCCATGACCAACTTCGGTTGTCCCTTTAATTGTTCTTTCTGCCCGGCTTCCGTGCTGGGATTCAAATTCCGTTCGGTTGACAACATTATGGAAGAGCTGCGGCATATCGCGGCATTAGGAATCAAAGAAATATTCTTCACTGATTTTACATTTGAAGCCCATAGGAAAAACACCCTTGAATTATGCCGGCGGCTGGTCCAAGAAAAACTTGATCTCAGTTGGGTGTGCTCTTCGCGGGCCAGCACTTTGGACCGGAACCTGCTTGTGCATATGAAAAAAGCCGGCTGTCATACTATTTTGATGGGGATCGAAAGCGGCGATGAAGACATGCTGCGGCGATATTCCAAGGGTATGACGAAATCCCAGGTTAAAGACGTTTTTTCAATTTGCAAAGATCTGCACATCAGAATTCTGGGGCATTTTATAATAGGCCTACCGGGAGAAAAAGAAGATACGGTAAGGAAGACCATAGAATTCGCTAAAGAACTTGAATGCGATATCGCGTCTTTCAATATTGCTGTTCCGGCTTTGGGGACTCCCTTGCGCGAAAAATCTTTACAAAAAGGCTGGATGAATGATGATTCAATTGAGCTTGATTCATCCTCTTCTTTTCCCATTCTCAACACCCCGTGGTTTTCAAAGGAACAGGCTTGGTATTGGCAGGGCAGGGCTGTGAAGGAATTTTACTTCAGACCTTCTTATATTTGGAAAATGGCCACGTCATCACAATCATATTATCAATGGAAAGTGTTGTTATCAAACGGTTTTATGGTTTTACGCAACTTTCTTTTGAGGGGAAAATAACCTGGAAGATGAACGTATTATTCATTTATACAAAACCTCCGCCCTCCGTATTGATTTTACAAAAAAGAACCTATCATTACGGCATAGGCATTCTTTCCGCTGTCCTTAAGAAACATGGTCATCACACCGGTCTGTTGTCTCTTCATGAACTGAACCGAAAAAGAATCCGGCGGTTCATTAAGGAATTCAAGCCCGGGCTGGTTGCCATATCAGTGACATCCAATCAATTTGAATTGAGCCGGGATATAACCGGATTCATCCATGAAGAGTATGGCATTCCCGTTGTTTGGGGAGGGGTCCATCCTACAGTCCGTCCCGAAGAATGCATCTGCACTCACGGTGTGCTCGGAATCTGCCGGGGGGAAGGAGAATACCCGCTGCTGGAACTGGCGGAAGTCCTGGAAAAAAAGCGGCTTCTCTCCGGCGAAGATTTAAAGATAAAAAACTTTTGGTTCAATTGGGACAGCCGCGTATTGAAAAATCCAATCCGGCCGATGATACAGGACTTGGATTCTCTTCCTTTTTGTGACCGGGAGATCTTTGATTTTCAAAAGCTGCTCAATTATCATCAATACCTTGAAGTCCGTTCAAGCCGGGGCTGTCCCTTTAAGTGTTCCTTTTGTGTCAATGCTTTTTATCAAAAGCTTTACCGGGAAAAGGGACGGTATTACCGGGTGCGCAGCCATGAAAGCATTCTGGCTGAAATTGAGAGCCTGGTGAGCACGTATAAAAATATAAATTTTATTGTGTTCGATGATGAATTGATCAGTGTCAATAAAAAGTGGACCCTGGGATTGATGGAGAAGTACAAAAAAGCCTTCGATTTTTCCTTTAATATAACCGTTCGGGCTGATTTGGTGACACGGGACTTCATGAAAGCCCTGAAGGACGCCGGATGCAAATTGGTCATGATGGGAGTGGAAAGCGGGGATGAAACCCTCCGAAACCAGGTTTTGGAAAAAGGGATTTCTAATGAACAGATCATTGAAGCGGCCCGGATCATTAAAGAAACCGGCATCAATTTATGGACCTTCAATATGGTGGGAGTTCCCTTTGAGACCCCTGGATCGGCGGAAAAAACCATCCGGCTGAATAAACAGATTAAACCGGATATTGTTTATGTCAGTGTTTTTTATCCTTTCCCCGGAACTAAATCGGGAGAACTTTGCCAAAAAAAGGGCTGGATAAGCGACAGGAAAATTGATGGATTCTTCAGTAACGTCACGGTATTGGATCAGCCCACCATAACCAAAGAACAGGTGGCGTATTATCATAATATTTTCCCCTGGGAGGTTTTATATCCGCACCTGGCGCCCGTCATAAAAATAACAGCCCGGATCATGCTGGGGCGCAAATCCGTCTATGACCTGCTGTTTCCGTTAGTAAAGATTGTTTATGAGTTTTATCATCGCTTCAAGCTCACCATGAAGCTGATTCCTTTCCGCCGGCCCAACATAAGTTTTGTCAAGCAAAAACAAGTACGGTGACATGTCCTGATTCAAGCTTGAGCCATTATCTTGACAATAAACAGCGATTCAATTAACCTTATTTAACCTGAACTGTTTATGAAAAATGACCATGGGTTCTTCCCAAAGGCTGTATTGCGGTGTTGCCCCTTGCACAGGCGGCAGCTTCAGCCTGCGTGTCATTCAGATTAAATATAGAAACCTGAAAACGGCCGGTGCCGGCCGGCGGCCCCCACTTAATCTGAGAGGAAAAAAACAGTGGAAAAACATATGATTATACAAGCTATCTGCGATGCCGTCGATGAACTGAATTCAACCCTCCCCGAAGAGAAACGTCTTGATAAATCCCCGGAAACACAACTCTATGGAAATTCAGCCCAGTTGGACTCTTTGGGATTGGTTGATCTTATTCTTGCGGTGGAGCAGAAGATACAGGAACGGTTTCATAAGAATCTCACTTTAGCCAGTGAAAGAGCCTTGTCCATGAAGAAAAGTCCTTTTCGCACTATAAACACTCTGGCCGGCTATATCAATGAACTTATTGAGGAAAAAGGAAATGATTGAACCCCGGGTCATTCTCATAACCGGATCCAGTCGAGGCGTGGGGCGCTTCCTGGCTGAATATTATATTGAAAAAGGCCGTCAAGTGATCGGATGCAGCCGCAAACCTTCTGATTTTGAAAATACCCGGTATCATCATTTCACTTTGGATGTTTCTGATGAGCAAGCCGTCACGGATATGTTTTTCCAAATTGACAAGGAGTATTCATCTCTGGATGTGCTTATAAATAACGCCGGGGTGGCTTCGATGATTCCGGTTTTGTTAACTCCCTTGAAAACAATGCGGGATATTTATTCCACCAATGTGTTCGGATTGTTTTTGTTCTGCCGGGAAGCGGCGAAAATAATGAAGCGCAACCGGTTCGGGCGCATTATCAATTTTTCCTCGGTCGCGCTGCCGTACAAGCTGGAAGGCGAAGCTGTCTATGCCTCATCAAAGGCTTCCGTGGTTTCATTGACTCAGATCCTCGCCCGTGAATTTGGAAACTACAACATCACTGTTAATGCCGTCGGCCCGGCCCCCGTCGATACGGATTTAATCAAATCTCTTCCCAAAGATAAAATTGAACGCCTTGTGCAGCGCCAGGCGATAAAACGTAAAGGCACGTTCCAGGATATTGCGAATGTGGTTGATTTTTTCATCAAGCCGGAGAGTGATTTCATCTCCGGGCAGGTTTTATATCTTGGAGGAGTCTGATGTTTATAGATTTCCTGGAAAAGGTGTTCAAGGAAAACTCCAGCCGAGATGCTGTTATCTGGAAAGACAAAAGTTATTCCTATGAATGGCTGACTGAGAAACTGAATCAATGGAATGAACTTTTCAAGGAAAAAAAAATCCCCAAAGGCTCTGTCGTCATTTTGGAAGCCGATTTTTCACCCAATGCCATAGCTGTTTTTCTCGCCTTGATAGAGCATGGTTGTGTATTGGTGCCCATTACAAAAACCATAGAGGAGAAAAAAGAGGAATTTATCAGCACCGCTCAGGGAGAATGGTCTGTTCATATAGATGACCAGGATGATCCGCATATCAACAGGCTCGGGACAAAAGCCGGCCATCCTCATTATGTTCAACTCCGAAAACTCAGCCATCCCGGCTTAGTGCTTTTTTCTTCCGGATCCACAGGGAAAAGCAAGGCGGCGGTCCATGACATGTCCTGTCTTCTGGAAAAATTTAAAGTCCGCAAACGCCGGATGCGCACCATTCCTTTTCTTTTGTATGACCACATCGGTGGAGTCAACACCCTTTTTTATTCACTTTCCAATGCAGGCTGCATTGTTACGGTTCAAGACCGCAGTCCCGATAATGTGCTTCGAGCTGTTGAGCGGCACGGTGTCGAGCTTTTGCCCATCTCACCCACCTTTTTAAATTTGATACTGCTGAGCGAGGCATATAAAAAATATGATATCTCTTCCCTTAAGACGGTGACCTACGGGACGGAGCCGATGCCTGAAAGCACCCTCAAACGGTTCCATGAACTGTTCCCTGAAATACGCCTTCAGCAAACTTACGGGCTGTCCGAGCTCGGGATTCTCAGGTCAAAGTCGAAACAATCCGATTCTTTATGGGTCAAAATAGGCGGTGAAGGTTTTCAGACCAGAGTGGCAAACGGAATCCTTCAGATCAAAGCCCGTGCGGCGATGTTGGGTTATCTCAATGCGCCCAGCCCCTTCAGTGACGACGGATGGTTCGATACCGGAGACTATGTGGAACAGAATGGGGAGTATTTCCGGATATTCGGGCGGAAGTCCGAGATGATCAATGTGGGGGGGGAAAAGGTCACTCCGGCTGAAGTGGAGAGTGTTATCCAGGAAATGGATAATGTTGCGGAAGTTACGGTATTCGGAGAAAAAAACTTGATCACCGGAAACATAGTGGCCACCAGGATACGCTTGATTGAAGAAGAAGATCATGCGGCTTTTAAGACCCGGCTGAGAAAGCACTGCCTCAAGATGCTCGCCAATTACAAAATTCCCCGTTTGATTGAATTTGATCAGAAAAGACAGCACGGAGAGCGTTTTAAAAAAATCAGAAATATCCGCTCATCATGATTCCCGCCGCCCGTCTTGATTCAAGTTTTTTTTCAGACCATAAAATCCCCTCCGCTTATCTTCTCAGTATCGACCTTGAAGACATCCGGACGCAAAGTCCATTCGGGACCAAGTTTCCCAGCCGGGTGGCGATGCTGGTTGATAGGTTTTTAGGTTTTTTTGAAAAACATGAAATTCAGGTTACTTTTTTTACCGTAGGTCATACGGCCCGGAAAAATCCAGACACAATCCGCCGGATTGTCGCCGCGGGACATGAGGTCGCATGCCATACTTATGACCATAAGCCCTTGGATAAATCAAGTGCTGAAAAATTAAAAGAAAATCTGAAAAGAAACAAAGATGTCCTCATTGATTTAGGGGCTGACCAGGTCACGGGATTCCGGGCTCCGGATTTTTCATTGATACAAGACACACAGTGGGGATGGGATGTTTTGGCGGAATTGGGATTCCGTTATTCCAGTTCAGTCTTGCCGGCGAGAAATCCTCTATACGGCTGGAGAGGATATTCCCGCATTCCGGTATACCTTCCTCAGGGAATTTGGTCGTTTCCCATTTCGGTGACCCCTACGCCCGGAATGCAAATTCCTTTTGCCGGAGGTGTGTATCTCCGTCTTATGCCTAAAGCAGCCATATTGTATTTCTCCCGGTGGTATTCCCGGAGATCGTATCCGCTGGTTGGATATCTTCATCCCTACGATATCGATCGAAAACAGGAAAGATTCCGGATTGAACAAAATTATTTTTATGATAAATTGATTTATTATAACCGCAAATCGGTTTTCATCAAGGCTGAAGCTCTGTTGAAACGTTTCCCAGGGATGACTTTTTCGAAATATATTGAAAAAATTGAAGCGGCCATGAGAAGGGATAATTAATATGCCGGATTTTTTACTCCGTGAAGCCCGGGAAACCGATTTCAAAAAAATCGCGGAATTACATCGCTTAATTTGGCCGGAGGACCAGCCGGTTGAAGAGTATATCTGTTTCTACAATTGGCTGTTGAAAAAAAATCCGGCTTCGGGGTATTCACTTGTGGGAGTGAATGGAAAGGGGGAGATATCAGCCCATTGCTGCCTGGCGGGATTTTATTATTCGGTGAACGGCCGGAGAAGGAAGGGGGGGTTTATCTGCCAGCTTATGGTCAGAGATGATTTTCGAAAATCTCTCTTGTTTGCATCCCTGGAATCCCGGCTGCTGAATCAATATCCAGCCAGAAAGATGGATTTCGCATATGGTCTTATTGATGGTTCCGCCATACTGAAAGCTCACCTGGCAATGGGCTTTAAAAAGGCGGGAAAAGTGCCTGTCTATGCCCGGCCGTATAAAATTTTCCGGATTCTCAGAAAAGCGGCCGCCGGTTCCAGATGGAAGACGGCTTTTGTTTATATGGGTTATCCTTTTTTAAAAATCGCAGAACAGCTTTTGCGGGTCCCCTGCACAAGAAAAAATAATTTGGAATTGATCGAGGTGGAGCGTTTTGATGAAAATTTTGACCGGCTTTTTCAGCAGATCAGCCGGTCGTTCAAGATATCCGCATTGCGGACTTCTGATATTTGCAATTGGCGGTTTTTTGGATTGAAGGAAAGAGGTTATAATGTCATCGGATTGAAGGATAAAGGGAATATTCTGGGTTACGCGGTTCTCCGCCGCATGAAGATGAAGACCTATAATGTCCTGGCTGTGGTGGACTTGTTTTTTTTGCCCGGTCACCGGGAAGCGGGAAAGCGCCTGTTTTATGAGATCCACCGCCGGTCCGTTCAGAAAAAAGTGGATATGGCTGTTTGTTTACTCGGCCCGGAGAGTTATATTTCCAGGATGCTGGGAAGAGCCGGTTTCATCAAAAGCCCTGAATTCTTCACTTCCGTAATCAATACTCCCGGCGACATCAAAGACTTCACCGAACCGAAAGATTGGCATATGACCTGGTTTGACCATGACTATGTTTGACCGTTCATCATCCGGGTTATATACAACATTGAGGTAATAATGACTATGAAGGTTTTATTAATCAATCCCCCCACCCGGAATCTAATCAAGACTTTTGCTCCTGATGAATTAACCGAAGAAATGGGACTTTATCCTCCTATGGGGCTGCTGTATATTGCGGCTTATGCCCAGAAAGCACATGGGCGGAGATTTGACATCGAAGTGCTTGACACGCAGGTCGAGAGGATGAAATCCCGTGATATTGAGCAGGCTTTAAAGGAGCGGAAACCGGATGTTGTGGGCGTATCCGCAATGACTTTTCTGGTAAAAGATGCTTTAGAGGTTTGCCGGCTGGCAAAAAAAGTCAATCCGGATACTCACACCATTGTGGGGGGGACGCATCCCACTATTTATCCCAGGGAGATGCTGTCTCAATGGGAAACGGACAGTGTTGTTTATGGAGAAGGGGAGATCACCTTCAGTGAATTTCTGGATGCTCTGGAGGCGGGTCAATCCCTGGCAGGTATAAAAGGACTCGGATATAAGGAAAAGGATGAAATTATTCTGAATCCGAAGAGAGATTTTATTATCGACTTGGACTCCCTGCCTTTTCCAGACCGGTCTCTAGTGCCGCATGAAAAATATTATAATTTATTGGGCGGATCCAAAGAAATCATGACAGGACTTTTGACAACGCGCGGATGTCCTTACCATTGTATTTTTTGCACCAAAAAGGACGGCCGTCTTTGCCGCATGAGGTCTCCGGAAAACGTTGTCACTGAAATCGAAGAATGTATGGCCGGGGGAATCACTGATTTTGATATTATTGATGATACTTTTACAGTCAATCGAAAGCGGCTGTTAGCGATCGCCGGCTTGATAATCCAAAAAAACTTGAATATAACCATGGATCTCCGGGCCCGGGTGAATCATGTGGATGAAGAAATGGTAGAACGGCTGGCGCAGGCCGGGTGCAACCGTATCCGCTTTGGTGTTGAAAGCGGCAATCCGAAAGTATTGGAAAATTTAAAAAAAGGAATCACCCTTGAAGAAGTCAGGCGGGCTTTTCATCTGGCGAACCGGGCCGGGGTAACGACTTTTGCCTATTTTATGCTGGGCTCTCCCGGAGAAACGGAAGAGGAAATAAAAGACAGTGTGAAACTTGCCAAAGAAATCAATCCGGACTATGCGCAATTTTTAGTAACCACACCTTTTCCCGCTACCGAGCTGTATCGGCTTGGAATGGAAAAGGGAATTTTAAAAGGTGATTACTGGAGGGAATTTTCAAGGAATCCGCAAAAGGATTTCACACCTCAATGGTGGACCGAAAATTTCACTCATCAGGAACTCGAACATCTCCAGAAAAAAGCTCATCTGAGCTTTTATTACCGCCCCCGGTACGTCTGGAGGCAATTAAAAAAGGTCAAATCATTGAAGGAATTTTTACGCAAAGCGAAAGCTGCTTTCAGATTATCCGCCGGTTGACACGGCCAAGCGGGCGCGGAGTATAATACACCACGAATGATAAATGTTACTTTTGAACTGTGGCCATGGGGGCGGGATGATGGATAAGCCGGCCCGTATGAAGGCTGAGCGGGCACGGTTCCTCTCCGAAGGAGAGGAGAGCGTAGCCGGAATCGGAGCGGATATCCTTGCTGGGGACATCCGCGTGGCGGCGATCCATCAACCGCTCCCACGGCCGCAAGAAAACGATTTTATGAGTAATGACCCATGGCGGCTTCGCCACCCGCAAGATATGAAAATAAAATCCTGGCTTATTCACGGAGCGGAGCGACGGGAATTTTAGAGTGCATCGGCTAATGAGCCGGAACCGACTCATCAGACGAAGCCGAATAAGATCCTCACGGCCTGCTTCGCAGGCCTCAGGATGACAGCGAAGCTGTCATTTTCAAACGTATAGGTCAGATTTTATATTTTAAGATTTTAAGGAATGGAGGCACCATGAGATTCCGATTTTTGTGGAATTTTATATTGAGTTGTGTTCTGGCTGCGGGTTTCGTCATCCCCCACGCGGTTGGGGGAGGGGCTTCTCCGGCAGTTCAGGAGGAAAACGGCTGGGATGTTTCGGTATTCCGGAATTTACGGTGGAGAAACATCGGCCCGGCGAACATGATGGGACGGGTCACGGATATTGAAGGTGTCCCCGGAAATCCGAACCTTGTGTATGTGGGGACCGCTTCCGGAGGAGTTTGGAAAACCGAAAACGGAGGAATCACCTGGACTCCCATTTTTGACGGCCAGCCGGTGGCTTCTATAGGCGATATCGCCCTGGAGCCTGGAAATCCGGAGGTCATTTATGTCGGAACCGGGGAGGCTAACGTCCGCAACTCGGTATCTTTTGGACGCGGGGTCTATAAATCCACTGACGGGGGCAAAAACTGGACGTTTTTGGGATTGGAAAAGACCGAGAGAATATCCCGGATCGTGATCCATCCCCGCAATCCCCGAATCGTTTATGTGGGAGCCCTGGGAAAAGCCTTCGGCAAGAACCCGGACCGGGGGGTCTATCGATCCGAAGACGGCGGAAAAAATTGGGAAAAGGTGCTTTATATCGATGCGGAGCACGGGGTGGCGGATATGGATATCAATCCCGTAAATCCCAATATTGTGTTCGCGTCCATGTGGCGTTTTGAGAGGAAGCCCTGGACCTTCGTCAGCGGGAGTAGGCGGGGAGGGGTTTTTCGTTCCATTGATGGTGGACTGACCTGGAATAGAATGACGGACGGACTTCCCAAAATGGTGGGACGGATAGGGATCAAGGTGGCCCCCAGCCGCCCTCAAATCGTCTATGTGGTTACGGAATCTCCGGAAGGCACGCTGTACAAATCCCTGGATGGAGGGGTCCGCTTTGAAAGGGTTTCCCAAAACGTCGAGGTCGTCTCCAGAGGCTTCTATTATTCCAGTCTCAGAATTGACCCCAAGGATGAAAACAGGGTTTACGCTCTTGCCTCAAGGCTGATGCTTTCCATAGACGGAGGCAAGACATTCAGCCGGATCTCGCCGTCGACTCATGTGGATTTTCACGCTCTTTGGATCGACCCTGAAAATCCTTCCCGGATATGGCAGGGCCAGGATGGCGGGATAGGCGTTTCCTATGACCGGGGAGATAATTGGGATTATGTCAATAACTTTTCGGTGGCTCAGTTTTATCAGATTCATGCGGATAACCGGGAACCTTTTTATTATGTTTCCGGAGGATTACAGGATAACGGGACTTGGGTGGGGCCCGGCCGCACCAGGGAGCCTGCGGGGGTGCTGAAAGCGGATTGGAGAATGGTAAGTTTCGGAGATGGATTTCATGTGATATCCCATCAGGATAACCCTGATTTGTTTATCAGTGAATCCCAGGGCGGCAATATCATGCGGACCGATATGAAAACGCGCGAACAGCAGAATATAAGCCCGCAGCCCCGCCGGGCGGACGGGGATCCGGTCTCCGCCTTGCCCTACCGGTTCAATTGGAATACTCCCATTAACCAGTCTCCCCACGATAAAAACACGGTCTATGTGGGGGGTAACGTGGTTTTCAAATCTCAGGATTTCGGAAACACTTGGGAAATCATCAGTTCTGATCTCACAACCGATGATCCGGACAAACAGAAAACCGCCGGCGGTCCCGCCTGGCCTGAAAACACCACGGCGGAATACCATTGCACCATTATCAGCTTGTCTGAATCTCCCGTTCAGCCCGGTGTGTTATGGGCGGGCACGGATGACGGAAATCTTCAGGTGACCATGAACGGAGGAGAAGACTGGAAAAACGTGGTTAATAATATCCCTGGTCTTCCTGGGGAAAGCCCGGTTTCCCACGTGGAACCGTCCATGACCTCCGCGGGACTGGCCTATTGTTCCTTTGACCGTCATATGCTGGATGATTTCAGGCCTTATATATACCGGACTACGGATTTCGGCCGGACCTGGACCGATATCAGCGGAAATCTTCCCGGGGAGGCCTACATTTGGGTGGTGAGGGAAGACCCCCGTGACCCCAAGGTTATTTACGCCGGGACGGAATTGGGTATCTTTGTGTCGTTTTCGCGGGGGGGGGAGTGGATCAAGCTGCACATGGGCAATCTTCCGGCGGTCGCGGTCCATGACATTTTGATTCACCCCAGGGATAACGATTTGATAATCGGGACCCACGGCCGGGGAATATGGATTTTGGATAAAATATCTTTTCTGCAAGAGATCTCCCCGGAATTACTGGGAGCGCAGCCCTATATTTTCACCGTGGACCCGGCCATGCGTCACACCGCCAAACCGACCCGCTACGGAACCGGCGATCGTGAGTATACCGGTGAAAACCCGGAGTACGGAGCTTTGATAACCTATTATCTTCCGGATGCCGTCCCGGAATCCGCGTCGCTTCGAATGAATATTCTTGATGAAGAACGAAAAATTACCCGGACTTTGCGAGGCATTCCCGGGAAGAAAGGGTTGAACCGGACCGCTTGGAATTTGCGCGGGGAAGCTCCTTATGGAAGAGAAGATGAGGCCGGAGGGGGATCATTTTTCGGGGGTCCGTTGGGCCCGCAGGTTTTGCCGGGAACATACACCGCGCATTTAGTGGTTGAAGAAAAAGCATTTGAAAAGCCGGTGAAGGTGTTTATAGACCCGGCCTTGAATGTGCCTTTGGAAGTACTGGAGATTCAACATGAATATGCGGTTAAACTGCGCGACATGCAGTCTATGGTTAACCGGGGAATAGAGGCTCTCGCCGCAATCAAGGAGCAGATCCAAGACCGGGAAAAAGCTGTCAGCGCCGGGAAGAGAAGATACCCGGAATCAGTTGGTCAGTCCATTGATGAGAACTTGGAAATCATCCGGCGGATTCAGAGTGTGTTGACCCGGCCTGAAAGCGTTCCTTTTTGGAGCGTTGGACCGCGTTTAATCGAGAGACTGGAAGGCCTTTTCAGATCCATTGACGGCGTTAACGCCGCGCCGACGGATGCCCAGATTGACTATTTCAATCAACTTCAGAATGAATCCAAGTCCGCTATGGCGCGGCTGAATGAATATTTCAGTGGAGCCGCAGTGGAGTTGAATGAAATCCTGGAACAGAATGATGTTCCTTCCGTGTTGATTCCGGAGATGATAAAGTTTTAAAATAGAGACGGTTTTTTCAGAAACAGGTCATCCTGGATGAAATATTAATAAGGAGATAATGAATATGGCAGATTTATCCACGAGCTATATGGGACTGAGGTTAAAGAATCCCCTGATTGTCGCCAGCAGTGATTTGGCGAGAACCGCTGAGGACATTAAAAAATGCGCCGGGGCCGGAGCGGGGGCTGTGGTCATTAAATCGATATTTGAAGAGCAGTTTTTGGTTGATGAGGATAAAAATGAAGGAACTTCCATTTATCCGGAAGCTCTTGATTATATGAGACAGGGAGGGCTTTTAGAATATGCCCCCGAAGCATTGGTGAAGGAAATTGAAACCGCCAAAAAGGAAGTGGATATTCCCTTGATAGCCAGCATCAACTGCCGGACACCTGATTTATGGCCTGAATTCGCAGGGCAGCTTCAAACCGCCGGGGCGGATGCGTTGGAATTGAATATCTATGATCTTCCCCTGGATTTGAAAGTTCCCGGGGATGAGCATGATGACATCAACATCAGGATTCTTAAGGCGGTCAAAGAGAAGGTCGATATTCCGGTTTCCGTCAAGCTGATCAACCAGGTTTCCTCTTTGCCGTATTTAAGCCGAAAACTGGCGGAAGCCGGAGCCGGGGGGCTGGTGTTTTTCAACTGGTTTTTGCAGCCGGATATCGATATCGACAATCTGACCACGCGCAGCCGGAAAGGAAAGGGGGATTTTTTAGAATCCTTGAAATGGACGGCGTTGCTGTCGGGACGCATCAAGTGCGATATCGCTTCTTCCGGAGGCGTGATGTCCCATAAGGAAGCGATCAAACAAATCCTGGCCGGCGCATCCGCGGTTCAAATCTGCACTCTTCTCTATCAAAAAGGCCTGCAAGAGATTCAAAATCTTATAAACGGGTTGACCGGATGGATGCAGCCGCATGGGTTCGAATCCATTTCCGATTTTAAAGGAGAAATGTCTTTTCGCAAGCAGCAATTGACGTTCCGGGATATGGGGGAGGCCAAAAGCTATTTCCGGACCCAGTATTTGAAAACTTATTCCAAGTCATGATCCGCCGTCCCGGCCCGGCGCTCCACGCCGCCGCCGCTGCTTTTTCATGAATCCGGGACAATCATTCCGGGAATCGAGACGGGAGGGATTCTGATAATCAAAGGGAGGTCAAAATGAAATCTCTTACTGAATATTTGACATTTAAAACAGAAACACGGAGAGCGTTTATCAATATGACTTCGGAAGTGGAGTCTTTAGTCAGAAAGAGCGGAATACAGGAAGGATTCTGCCTGGTCAATGCCATGCATATTACGGCCAGTGTGTTTATCAATGATAATGAGAGAGGGCTTTTCCAGGATTTTGAAGAATTGTTAGAGAAAATAGCCCCTCATGAACCGGTTTCCAAATACAAGCATAATTTAACCGGAGAAGACAACGCGGATGCGCATTTAAAGCGAACCATTATGGGAAGGGAAGTGGTGATTGCGGTCACCGAAGGCAAGTTGGATTTCGGCCCTTGGGAACAGATTTTTTACGGTGAATTTGACGGGCGCAGGCCTAAACGGGTTCTGGTCAAAATCATCGGGGAATGATCTCCGGCCGTCCGGGCCGGCTCATCATCCAGGCTGAAAAAAAAGCCGTGGGAACACCTCAATCAATGAATCCTCTTCAGTCCCCCTCCGGGTAAAGCAGGCCGTTTAATAGGAACTTGTAGGTTCCATGGGACTGGCCCCGGTGCTGGCAGCGGATGCCGATCATGATGATACGGCCCTCTTTGTAACGAACGTCCACCACCGCGGCCTGCCTGGAAACGGCATCTTCTCCCAGCAGCCAGCCGCTGAGAAGAATATCATTCTTGGGAAAAGATGCCACCACTGAGCGGTCCCATTCTCCATCCGGAATGGAGGTCCGGAATGCCAGGGAGTTGGAAAACACGGCTGCGGCTTCCGGAGGCATTCCGTATCCAATGGGCCTGGAATTATCCACCTTGATCCTGAGAATGGAAGTGGGGCAGAAGAACTGATCCCGGCCGATATTTTCCAAAGCATTCCTCACCGGCGGCGAGAATTCATTTATAACCAGGCTGTTGGCATTATTAAGTGTGATCATGCGGCCGCCTTCAGAAACAAATTCTTTAAGCGCCTCCACTCCGTTTTTGCCGATTCCGCCTTCATATTCCGGAGGTCCCTCGGTGTAATATCGGGCATAGCGGGACCCCGGCGCGGGTTTACCGTGGATGATGATATCCGGGCTTTCATCGGCGAAAATAATGACATCAAAGCGTTCTTTAAGGCTTTTGCCTGAATTGAAATCTTTGTTGCGCAGGGTGGTATAAGAGATGTCCATGTCATCAAAGATGTAGCGAACCCAGCCTTCATCCATATTGGCTTTCCAGGATTGATAGAGGCCGATCCGGGGCAGCTTCAAAACCGATTTTTGGATGCCTGAAATATCATCCAAAGCCTGCGCTTGCAGATTGAGGGATTTGAGTTTTTCCGGGAGATGGGATTGAACCCGGGAATCGTTGACAATCAGGAAACTTCCCGTACAGGCATGGATATCATCCGCATTAACCGGTGTTTTGGCCCGGAAAACTTCGGCTCCTTTTTCAAGCAGCGAAAAAACAGCGGCATAGGAGGCATTGGCTTTGGCATCGAGCAAAATATAACCGGCGTCTTCAGGAGGAGACGTGATTTCAGGCCCCGGGATGGTTTGAAGCCGCTCCATTTCAGCCTGAAAAGGAGAATCGATGCGGTCGCAGCGGACCCCCATCTGAAGAGGCAGGGTCCACCCGGCGTTATCATAAGGCGGGATGGGAGGTCCTCCGGGATACTGCCGCATATCCGGATATTCCTGCTTTTCCAAAAGGGCTTGGGCGTAGGGGCGGTAGGGCTGGGAAAGATCAACCACAAAGGAACCGGCAGGGTAAATTTTCCCGTCCGCCGTAAAATCCTGCTTGGCTTGATGAATTTCCACCCCGCCCATCCGCAGAATATCCAGCATGCGGAGAGTGGTGGGGTAATCGCGCTGTTTTTTGGGGATGACAAAGGCATAAGGTTTCCCTTTCGGCCTGATTTCAATTGCGTCTTTGTTCATTTTGTAGAAGTTATAAAGAAAATCCTCTTTATGAAGATAAGCGGTTTTGAGCAGGCTTTTGGAGAAAATCAATTCATATTCCACCAGATCGCGCAAACGCCACCATCCTCCCGGCCAGGGATCCGGGAACTGTATGCGTTTTTCCACGTACGAGTCGGGAAGTTCGTTGGGCTCGATGTATATCGGAGTAGCGATTTTGACGGAGGCCATTTCACTGAGAATCCCGATGGAATTATGAAGCCAGGATGTGTCGTTGCAGGCTCCGATCCACCATCCGGTGAATGAACGGCCGTGAACGACGCCTTTGGCATCATTTTTTTGGAGGTCATAGGCCATGTTCATGCCCATCAGTGCCACACCTCTCCAAACCAAGGGGTGAACATTGGGAATGGGCGGATTATCAAAAGGAGGCAGAAACAGACGGGCGCCGGTTGAACCCATTTGATGCTGATCGATATGAATTTGAGGAATCCAGTCATGATAAAGAACTTGAGTCACCGCACGGGTTTCCGGAAGGTTGAACATAAACCAATCGCGGTTGTTGTTATGACCTGCGTAATGATGGTAAAGCCAGGGCATCCGGCTGCCCTCATATTTGGTTCCCGCGTATTGCCGGTACCATTCCGTGACCATCTGCACCCCGTCGGGATTAATGGTGGGAGCCAGAAGCACGATAACATCCTGAAGGACCTTATCGCTGTCAAATGGGGTGTTCCCGGTCACCAGGTTATAGGCGAATTCCATGGACATCTGTGAGGCCGCGATTTCGGTGGCGTGAAGGCTGCAGGTTATCATCACCATGACTTTGCCTTCCCGGGCAAGTTCTTTGGCTTCAGATTCTGTCAAACCGCGGGTGTCGCGGAGTTTTCTGGTGATTTTACGATAGCGGTCGAGCTCGGCCATATTGGCTTCGGAGGTGATAACCGCCATGACCACCGGCTTTCCGAGCGTGCTTTCTCCGATGGTGATCACCTTGATCTTTTCAGATTCCTGGTCCAGGACGGCGAAATATTTTTGGATCTGGTCGGTATCGGCCAGTTTACGGTCAGCTCCGACTTGGTGGCCTAAAAATTCATCCGGAGACGTTTGCGCGTTCGCAAAAAGCGGAAACACCCATAACATGATGATAAATCCGATCCAGGTTTTTCTTTTCATTTGCTCCCTCCTATTCTTGACTTCTCATTTTATTCGCCTGATCTATTACTTAGCCTGATCTATTCATAAAAAAATTGCGATGTTTTTGCAATCTCTTTCTTATCAGCGACAAGCATGGTTTTTAGTGATGCGCCTCGCATCTGCGGCAATCCCGGCCCGTGAATAAGCCAGGATTCGTAATTTTTTTATCCTTCTTTGAATAATCAAAAAAAAACCGGGCCGCGCACCCGCTTCGACTGGAACCGCCCCTGCGTAACATGGACAGTAAGCTCGGGTGAGGCTGTCCTGCAGCACAAGAAACGGCCTTGCTGCCGCTGCTACCTTCCGGTCCTGACGGGATTCACAAAGCGTCCTTTGCACAGGGCCCGCACCGTCATCACCACTTATCCATGCCCAGTCCAGAAGAAGCCCAGCCTCAGCCGGGAATTCAACCTCACTGCAGCGGATTGTGAGTCACAGGGCACCGCTAACTCCCCGTCTAGCACGGCCCGGAAATTAAAATCTGCCGGATATTCCGGCTCGCAAAATAAGACCATCCCAAATGCCGGCTCCGGCCTTCACATAAAGATGGGGGATGATTTCAGCCCGAACTCCTAAATTCAGCTGGAACAAGGGAAGGATATTTGGAATATTTGTGTTCATTTCCTCCTCGGCTTCTTTGAAGGTTCGGATATCGCTGTGGTCAAGGGTTTCGGTTCCACGGCTGCTGTTGTACCGGCCGGCATAATCATAGCTGATTTCTCCATTCAATTCAGCGACGCCCAATCCGAAAATCAGATACGGCGTCACTCTCCATTCCGGGAACAGGTCCCAACGGAAACTTAAATTGGTGAAAAAGGGAGCCACGGTGATTTCTCCTTGGGCTTCGGCGTCGGCAAAGCTTCCGTCAGAGAAAGTCTGCCGGACCGAGCCTTCAACCGTCATCCTCATATAAGTTTGTTCGAATGAAACCCCCAGACTGAAAGGACCCTGTCTTCCCCGCGGGTAAAAACGGAATTCGAGCCCGTAGTTGTGTCCGCCGGAATCAAAAATCATCTGCTGTTCATAGGTGGTCTGACTCACGGTGTATTGCAGGTCTTCGATTTCTCTGGTGATCTCATTGCGGAATTCTTTTCCCAATTCACCGCCGAGTTCGCTCTCCAGGATGCTTTTAATGAAATTGAGGGACCAGAAGGAATAATGAACGCCGATTTCAAACCGGTCGGAAGGTTTTTGGAGGTTCATTTCAGGGATTTCCGGTTTCGCCGGAGTTTCCTGGGCGGTCACAGGAAGGAAAAGCCATGAGAATGCGGCCAAAAAGACCGTAAACATCCGGAATGGATTTCGCATTTCATTCATTTTAATCAGCTGTTTTGCCGCTTCATTATAGCATTTATGGATGGGAACATACAATCGCCGCCGCACTCCCGCTAGGAGGCAAGAACAGCATGGGCGCGGCGGAGCTTTTCCCGGACCGGGACCCGGTATGGGCAGGCAGGCTCACACTGTCCGCAGCTCCGGCAGGCTGAAGCATTTTGATGGGAAGGCAGGCGGGAATATGCCCGCCTGCTTCTCCCGATTTTTTGATAACTTTCATGATAAGCCAAATAACGGAAAATCCGGGAGATTTGCACTCCTTCCCGGCATTGAATTTGGCACCGGCCGCAAAAACGGCAGGTGTCACTGGAATTTTCCGCCACATACCGGTAGAGGCTGCGTCTTTCGGCGGGGGTCAGGGTTTGATGGACCACGGCCAGGTCTTCTTCCAATTCCTGAAAATTAAGCATTTCAGTCACCACTGAGCTTATGTTCCGGTTGGACAAAGCCCACTTCAGCATGGATTGGTAAAGCGATGCCCCGGGTGTGCGGTATTTTTCCAGATTTTGGTGGCGGCCGCCCACTTTCAGAGTCTTCATGGCAATGACTCCGATGTCTTTTCCGTAGGCTTCACGGATCAAATCCTCAAGGCCGCAGGTTTCAAGGTAATTATCATAAGTTTGGATTTGCGGGGATCCTTCATCGATATCAAAGACATTGTATCCAATCTGAATCATGTCATACCGTTCGCAGTCCAGGGTTTTTCTGAATACGGGAAGGTGATTGGAGTGGCAGGAGAGCCCGGTGCAGCGGCATTTTCCTTCTTGTTTTAAAGTTTCGAAGGCGGACAAAACTTCTTCATGAGTGAGGTTTTCCGGTTTTTCAGCGCCGTGGATCATAAGAACATCAATGACATCTGTTCCCAATCTTTTCAAACTGCCCTCAGCTGAACGGATAATGGACCGGCGGTTCCAGTTTCCGCGCAGGTGAAATTTAGTGGCCACATGGATTTTATCCCGGCCCGCTTCGCGGAGTAAACGGCCGATCATGCGCTCGCTGTTGCCGTTCATATAGGAATGAGAAGTGTCGATGTAATTGACCCCTTTTTCTATGGATTGGAGGAGAATGGACCAGTCCGGCAGGGGGCTTCCTCCAAGGGAAATTTCTGAAACCATCAATCCGGTCCGGCCCAGGCGGCGGTAATACATGTCTCCCTTTTTGATTCTTTTTGGATTTTGAAGCCAGCTGGAAGATGTTTTCAACAGCGGAATCGAAACCGCCCCGGAGCATATTTTTTGTAAAAATTCCCTCCGGCTGTTCATAATCTTGGGGTTTGTTCCGGACATGGCAGCCCTCCTTTCCGGCCGGAGCCGGCTGGTTGGTTATTCAGTTTCACAATGGTTTTCATAACAGGTCAAGCCCGCTCAGATGATTCTTAATGTCTTCCCGGCCTTTTTGCTCCAAAGGCTGCAGGGGAGACCGGACGGGCCCTCCGTAGAATCCGAGAAGGTCCAAGGCGTATTTTGCCGCCGGAATCCCGTATGTGACCGTAACCGCCTGGTTGAGAGGAACCAGGGATGATTGCAGCTCGCGGGCGTCCTCCCATTTTTGCCGCCGGAATAAAGAGAAAAGATTCAGGCAGAGTTCCGGGGCCACGGCGGCCAGCGTCAATATCCCGCCGTCCGCTCCCATCAGCCATCCGGCCAGCAGCAGGCTTCCCGCTCCCAGCAGATAGACCCGGTCTTGGGGTAAGCGGGGGCGGACCTCTTCCAAAAACGCCAAATTGCCGGAACTGTCTTTTATTCCCAGGATGTTGGGATGGCGGCAGAGTTCAATAATCAAGCCGGAGTCCGGAAAAACACCTGTATTTCTGGGAATGTTGTAAATGATAACAGGTATGCGGCTGCTGTCAGCCAGGGTTAAGTAGTGGTTTTTCAGAGCTTCGGAGGTCATGAGGGATTTGTAGTAATGTGGCAGCATAATCAGGGCGGCGTCCGCTCCGGCATCGGCGATGCGGTTTGTGAAATCGACGGTATGACAGGTGGATTCCCTGGCGGTTCCGGCGATGATTTTTTTCCCCGGAAATGCGCTTTTTTTAGCGAGGCTGACCGCCGCAGCGCATTCATAATCATTTAAGTAAACAAATTCGCCGGTTGAGCCGCCGATCACGTAGCCGGATAGTTCATGCCGGTTGTATTTATACAGATTTTCTTCCAGTTTTTCGGGGAAAAAACGGTCTTCCTTAAAAGGAGTGGTTAAAGCCGCGAAGATGCCTTGATATTCCTGATGCATTGTTCAGCCTCCAGATTGGTACCAGGTTAGTTCTTGTTCTTTATTTCGTTTTCCAGGGCGCGGAGCTCCCGGTCGGATTTTCCAAAATAATGGCCGATTTCATGCCTTACCACGTCTATGACTTTTTGCTTGATTTCTTCATCACTCGAGCATACCTGTTCGATGGGTTCCTGATAGATGGAGATCACATCCGGAGCGACATTCCCATAATAAGGCCCCCGGTTTTTATAAGGAACTCCATGATAAAGCCCCAGGATAAGCCCGCGGGAAGAGACTCCCAGTTTTTGGTAGACGTCCCGGGGCGGCCGGTCCTCCACAATCACGGTTATATTTTCCAGGTATTTTTTGAATTCGGCATGAATTTCTTCTAAAGCCTCTCGAGCCAAATCCTCAAAGCGCTTTCTGTCCATATTGACTGAGCCTTCACCTTTCAATGCCGTCCCGTGCTTCGATTCCTCCGGCATAAAAATGTTTGATTTCCTTCATTTCCGTAACCAAATCCGCTCTTTGAATGAATGATTCCGGTGCGTACCGCCCGGTTAAAACAAGCTCCACGCCTGAAGGCTTATCATCCATGAATTGGAGGACTTTTTTGGGGTGAAGAAGGTTGAAATAGACGGCCGTGTTGATTTCATCCAAAATGATCAGCCGGAAATCCTGCGACAACATGGCTTCCCGGCAAAGTTCAAGACCTTCCTCAGCCTTGGCGATATCCCGGGGGTCCGGATTTTTATCCACATGAACAAAGGCGTTACGGCCGAATTGTTTTATCACCACCAGGCCTGAAAGTTTTGCCAGGCTGTTCAGCTCCCCATACTTCCGGCCTTTCATGAACTGGCCTATATAGGAGCGGAAGCCATGTCCGGCCGCTCTCACGGCCAGTCCCAGGGCGGCGGTGGTTTTTCCCTTACCGTTTCCAGTGTAAATTTGGATGTATCCTTTCCACATTCCGGCTTTTTCTTGATTTTTTGGTTTCTGTTGACTCTTCACGTTTGGATTGTCTCCATGTCCATAATAGAGAAATTTGTTATGGGAGTAAAGGGCGCAGCCGGCGCAGGGGGGGGGTGACCCGCAAGAATTTTAAAACAAATATCCATATGCTATAATCAGGCACATGCTGGATCCAAAATTCATTGAAAACCATCCGGACCTTGTGACCGAAAAAATGAAGAGCCGGGGACTGGATGTCGACCTCACCGGGTTTCTCAAAATATCCGGAGAAAAGAAGTCTTATTTATCCCGGATTGAGAAACTCCGCCATGAATTGAACACCAATTCAAAGGAGATCGGACGTTTAAAAAAAGAAGGGGAAGACGCTTCTCAATTGATAAGCCGAATGAAAGAAGTCTCCGATCAAATCAAAGAGCTGGAAACCGAACATAAAAATTTGGAAAATGATCTGAAAGACATTCTTTTAGGGATTCCCAATATCCCTCATGATTCGGTTCCGGAAGGACGAACTGAGGCGGATAACCCGGAGATCAGAAGAATCGGTGCCAGACCGGAATTTGATTTCAAGCCGAAACCTCATTGGGAAATCGGAACAGATTTGGGAATTCTTGATTTTGAAAAAGCCGCCAAGCTGGCCGGAGCCCGTTTTGCCGTCTATTTGGATGCCGGCGCCAAAATGGAACGGGCGTTGATCCATTTCATGATGGATATCCATACCCGTGAAAACGGCTACCGGGAAGTCCTGCCTCCTTTTATCGCCAATCAGGAGAGCCTGACAGGGACCGGCAATCTCCCCAAGTTTGAAGACGATTTATTCAAGCTGCAGGGGACGGACTGGTATTTGATCCCCACTGCCGAAGTGCCCCTGACCAATTTGTACCGGGACGAGATCCTGGCCGGAGATGACCTTCCCCGGCGTTTTGTCGCCTACACTCCGTGTTTCCGGAGTGAAGCCGGCTCCTATGGAAAAGATATACGCGGATTGATCCGGCAGCATCAATTCAATAAAGTGGAAATGATGTGTTTTGTCCGGCCGGAGGATTCTTATGACGAATTGGAGAGACTCACTTCCCATGCGGAAACCGTGCTGCAGCGGCTGGAGCTTCATTACCGGGTGATCGAGCTTTGCACCGCCGATTTAGGGTTTGCCGGCGCCAAAACTTATGACTTGGAAATTTGGATGCCCGCCCGCAATGGATATGTGGAGATCTCTTCCTGCACCAATTGCGAAGACTTCCAGGCCCGCAGAGCCGGGATCCGTTTCAAACGCGGCCGGAAGTCTAAAACCGAGTATGTTCACACCCTGAACGGCTCAGGAGTGGCCGTAGGACGGACGGTGAGCGCGATCCTGGAGTGTTTTCAACAGAAAGACGGGTCTGTGGTCATTCCCGAAGCCCTGCGCCCTTATATGCACGGCCTGGAGGTTATCCGCGCCCGGTAAGTTTACTCGCGGCGAAAAAACATGTTAAAATACAGCCCTTGGCTCCAGGAGGGATGGCCGAGTGGCTGAAGGCGGCGGTCTTGAAAACCGCATCACGAGAAATCGTGACGGGGGTTCGAATCCCTCTCCCTCCGCCAGCCTTTTCTCAGTAAAGAGACACACATGCGGTTCATTTTGCCCCAAAAAAAGCACGGAATCTCCCCACAGCAGTGATATCAGGATAGAGAAAAAAATGTGAATGGCGGAGAGGGTGGGATTCGAACCCACGGTACCGATATTCTTCGGTACAGTCGCTTAGCAGGCGACCCTGATAAGCCACTCCAGCACCTCTCCGGCTGCTGTTATTGTAACATTTTTGGAGGCCAAATCAAGGCAGATCGTGTGACGGGGAAGGATAAGACCATGAAATTAAGAACCATCACCCTGGGTATCAATTTGAATGAGTCCCGTATGGAATCCCAGGTCAAGGAGGCCGGGCGTTTTGCCGGTGATGCCAAAAGAATCTTTGAACACAACGGATATCAAGTCCAGACACTGCGATTGGCCACCCAGCCCTGGGAGGCGTATCATTCATCTCCGTCCCAGATGACATCTTTAGTCAGGAAACTGTCCGATCTCACTGTTGAAAACGGGATGGATTATTTCAATATCGGTACGGTGTCATCGCCTGAACTCATCTCTCTTTCCAGTGACCTGATTGGTGCCACCGGAAACGGCTTCTGTACCGCCACGGCCGCCGGACGCGGCCGGATCCATTACCGGGCGGCCCGGCGGGCGGCCGCCGTGATAAAAAAATTGTCGGATCTGGAAGAAAACGGATTTGCCAATTTGAGATTCGCGGTCATTTTCAATACACCCCCCGGCTGCCCGTTTTTCCCGGCGGCCTATCACCAGGGCCCGCCGGCCTTTTCCATAGGCATGGAAAACAGCAGCTTGATTTTCCAAGCTTTTAACAAAGCCGGTGACATTGAAGCGGCGGGAGAAATACTTCAGGATCTATTGGACAATGCGTTCAAGGATATAGAAAAGATCGCTTTCCAAATAGAAGATAAGGAAAAATTTCGCTACGGCGGGTTGGATGTGTCCATTGCGCCTTCGGTCCGGAAAGAAGAAAGCCTGGCGCTGGCTTTCGAGAAACTGGGACTGGGGAAATTCGGCGGGCCGGGAACCCTGGCCGCAGCCGCTGAAATTACGGAATGCTTAAAAAAGACACCTGTGAAAAAATGCGGCTATTCCGGGCTGATGCTGCCGGTTTTAGAGGACTACGGATTGGCTTTGCGGAACACCGAAGGAACATTTGATATCATGAGGCTGCTTCAATATTCGGCTGTCTGCGGAACCGGTTTGGACACCATTCCGCTTCCCGGAGATGTGACGGAAGAAGCCCTGTATGCGCTTCTTTTGGATATCGCGTCTCTTTCGCTGAAACTCAGCAAACCTCTGTCCGCGAGGCTTATGCCGTCGCCTGGGAAAAAAGCGGGGGATATGACCGCCTATGATTTTGAGTATTTCGTCAACACCCGGATTATGTCCTTGGATTGATCCCCTCAATCTGGTCTTGCTTATACCTTAGAGTTTCCTTGCGGCATATGGAATTCAGGTGTGGCTTGTGCTCCCTTCAGATTTTTAACGCCATTCTTCGCCCTGTGTTTTCGGCTGCTGCGCAACTCCCTCCGTCCGTGGGTCAAACATGCTCGCAGCCCGGCTTCGCCGGGTTCCCTCAAGCACAGCCCTCAGCCTGACCCATTCATAAAAAAATGGCGATGGTCTTTTTATGAGCATTTTTTCAGAGAAATGCAAGGTTTTTCTGAAAATGACATATGAAACGTTTTTGTTTGCTTTGCCTTTCATCATAATCGCCATTTTTTTACCCTTCGGGAAGACATGCCACTTTGTCATTGCGAGGCTTGCGTCAGCAAGCCGTGGCAATCCCTTTCTGCCTCGTAAAAAGGGACCACCCGTCCAGACGAAGCAGTCAGGGATCCCCCGGTGCTTCGCACCGCGGGATGACACACTCAAAGGCACTGCGTGCCCCGGAATGACACACTCAAAGTTGCTTCGCTCCCCGGGAAGACATGCCCCTTGTCATGGCGAGAGGCCGAAGGCCGTGCGGCCGTCCCTTCCTCGCCCCTTGTGTCATTGCGAGGCTTGCGTCAGCAAGCCGTGGCAATCCCTTTCTGCCTGGTGAAAGCGGAACCCGCCGCCCATACGAAGCAGTCAGGGATCCCCCGGTGCTTCGCACCGCGGGATGACACACTCAAAAGCGCTTCGCTCCAGAAATAATATTTAGAGCATGCCGGAGACTTTCGGCATGGGTGACGAGATAGAAAAAGCGGCCATGCTGCTGAAAGACAACCACCCCCGCTTTTTCGGTTGAAAGTTTCAGGGTGGTTTCGTCCGGGCGGTGCACAAGGGCGGGCGTTTTTGTTTCAAAATACTCCGCCAGGGATCGAAGGGATTTTGCGGCGGCGGGGGGATCTGAAAATTTAAGAATGTGCAAAGAATATCCGGATTGGTAATCGGCTTTAATCCCTTCTTCGAAAAGAACAGGAACTTCCAAGACCAAGGGAAAGCGGTTGGAAAAAGCGAGGCTGCCTGAAAAGTAAACCGGACTGCCCGGGATCCTGCCTGAATCAGGAAGAGAGGACATGATCTCAGGCCCGGGTATATGTTTCGGGGCGGCCGGCTTTATTTTGGATGTGACGGCCCGGGCCAGGTCCTGCAGTCCTCTCAGGGTTTCAGGTTCCTGATCAAATCCGGTGATGGTGAGGAGATAACGGCCTTTCCAGCAATTCAAGTAATAGTCATCCAAACGAGCCTGCCAACCGATGTCCGTCTTTTGGGAATCTGTTCCGGATTTGAAGGTGAAAATACCGAAAGCGCTGAGAGGGCCGGACATCTCGTAGATTTCAAGGGAGAGGGAGTTATCCCACCGGCTATGATAGTCCTGAACCAGAACCTGCCGGAATCCGTACTCATGATAGATTTCCGCTCCTCCGTTGATATAAAGATAAAGGTCTTCACCGGAATACACCTCAGGCTTGTTAACGGTTTTCCAGTCATCCGACCAGCTTGGATCCGGGAGCAGAAGCCGGATGTCGTTTACGCCGGCGGATATGAAGTGAAGGGCGATGAGCAGTATTCCAGACATGCCCATGGGGATTATTTTTTTCACAGCAGGTTTATTATAGCTCATTTTTGTTTATCCAAACCATTTTTCATTCACTTCCTTTAAGGTGGCGGATGATCTTGATGCTTCCGGAGGGGAAGGGATATGGCTCCATTTCTCCAAGGGAGACCCATTTCTGCCTGGAGCTGAGGCCGGCGGGAAAGGCGCGGACGCGGCATGTGAAGGCATGCAGGGTCACCTGAAACCGGGTGTAGGAATGCCGGACTGTTATCAAAGGCGCAGCCTGTATCACGTCCATCCCGGTTTCTTCCCGGATTTCCCGCTTCAGTGTGTCTTCAAGAGATTCTCCGGATTGCCTTTTTCCTCCTGGGAATTCCCATAAGTCGGCGAGCAGCCCGCTTTGAGGCCTTCTTTGAATGAAATAGCGGTGCCCGTTTTTTATCAGGCCCGTCACGGCTTCGATTTTATGAATGTTTCTTTTTCGGGGGGAGGGGATGATTTCCTGCACTCCGGAGGCGTAAGCGGTACAGAACACCGATACCGGGCAGAGAAGGCAAGCCGGGTTTTGAGGCCGGCAGATGAGGGCCCCCAGCTCCATGGCAGCCTGATTGAAATGTCCGGGCTGGGCCCTGTCTATGTTCAATCTGAGAAATTCTTCGATTTTTTTTTCATCATTCCGGGATGAATTGGACATCAGCTTCAGAATGCGCATCACCACCCGTTTCACGTTGGCATCAACCACAGGAAAAGGCTGCCCGAAGGCGATGCTCAGAACGGCGGCGGTGGTGTAAGGCCCGAATCCGGGAAGATTGATCAAAAGCTCATAATCCGGGGGGAGGCGTCCTTGATGCCGGCCGGCGATTATTTGTGCGGCATGACAAAGGTTTTTGGCCCTCTGGTAATACCCAAGACCTTCCCAGAGCTTGAGGACTTTGCTAACGGGAGCGCGGCTTAAAGTCAAAACATCGGGAAATTCCCGGATCCATTTTTGATAGTAAGGCAGAACGGTCTTAACCGTTGTTTGCTGCAGCATAACTTCGGAGATCCAGATCTTGTAAGGATCGTCCGTTTCCCGCCAGGGAAGTTTTCTTTTGTGTTGCCGGTACCACCACATAAGGGAAGTACAGAAAGACGAAGGGTCCGCAGAATGATTTTTTTCAGCGGCCGGAGGTGTCTTCCGGATTGGATTCGGCTGTTTCACTCTCTCTTTGTTCCTTCAAGTCTTCAATAACGCGTTCTATCAAATCGCCGGTGTCCTTCTTTTCAGCGGAGTCCAAGCCGATGTGGACCGAATAAGGGTACTGCTCCCGGATTTTGTTTTTTTGGGGAACTTCACGTAAAATCCGTTGACGCACATTTTCCGCTTCATGCTTTTTGGTGTTGGGCAGCATAATGATGAATTCATCCGGACCGTAACGGGCCACCACATCCACTTTTCTGATTTGGGTCTTAATAAGGAGAGCCAGGTCTTTCAACACCGCATCCCCGGCCAAATTACCTTTTTCTTCATTGATGTCCTTAAGATTATCGATATCCACCAGCAGCAGGGACAGCGGAGTTCCGTAGCGGTTGCACCTTTCGATTTCCCTGGAAAAGATCCCATCGAAATTTTTCCGGTTGAGCAGCCCGGTGAGAGCATCTTCGCGGGACAAGTCTTTGATGGCGCTGAGGTAATAGATTTTTTCAATGGCGAGGGCTGCGAATCCGGATATGGTTTGCAAAACGTCCAGGTCTTTTTTTGAGTACGGTTTTTTATCCTTCCGGTCTGTCAGCTCGAAAACTCCGATAATCTCATCATTCACAATCAAGGGTGACCCCATTTGAGAATAAGCGTCTATACCGGTCAGTTTGGTGAAATTTTGATAAAACCGTTCATCCTGATGGACGTCAGGAATAAAATCCGGCTTTTCATTTGCCGCAATCCAGTGGGCCAACCCTTTGCCTTTGGGCAGGTCTTTTCCCTCTAGCGCTTCGCTTTTCTCTCCATGCACCAGTTTGAAAAAAATTTTTCCGGTGCTGCTGTTATGAAGCAAAAGAGACCAGGACACCGGAGAAAAAATTTCTCCTATTTTCAGCATAACCTGGTTCATGGCTTGGTTGATGGTGTTGGATGCGGTGGACCCTAAATCCGTATCGGCGAATAAAGACAGTTTCAGATAATCATCGATTCCTTTATAATTTTTTCTTTCTTCCATTTTAGGTCTGCTGTTCTTCTGGTTCAGCCGGAGTGAATGTGAATACTCTTGAGTTATCATATGCCCAAGGAAAAGTCAATCACCGGGCAAAAAGAGATCCCTTTTTTCCGGAATCATAATGAAAGCCGGGAGAAAGCTTCCGTCCACCGGGCTCGTATCTTGTTCCTTTTCCGGTTTAAGAGAAAAGAGCCTCAATATTCCTGAGCGCATCCATGGCGTCTTTTCCGTAAGCATCGGCTTTGATATGGTCGGAAAATTTCCGGGAAACGGCGGCTCCTCCCACAATCACTTTTATGTGGGGGACCTTTTGATTTTTGATTTTGATAACCTCTTCCATGGCATCCAGGGTGGTGGTCATGAGGGCGGAAAGACCGATCACACCGGCTTCTTCTTTTTCAGCCGCGGCCACAATATCTTCAGCGGGCACGTTTTTCCCCAGGTCGATGACTTGGATTCCGGAATTTCTGAGAACCAGGGCCACGATGTTTTTCCCGATATCATGAAGATCTCCTTTGACGGTCGCCAGGATGATCTTTTTCTTTTTTTGCCCGCTTTTTTTTCTGGGAAACGCCTGTTCCAGAACAGCGGAGGCGGATTCCATAGCTTCGGCCGACATGATCAACTGGGGAAGATAATAGATGTTTTTTTCATAGTGGTCCCCGGCTTTGCGGAGGGCGGGGGAGAGCACGTTTTCCAAAATGTCCAAACCGCTGCGTCCCGATTCAATTAACTGTTTGGTCCTGTGTTCACTTTCTTTTTTTTCTCCCTCCAGGACGGCCTGGAATAATTTCTGATCCGGGCTATCAAGAGAACGCGGGGTTTTTGTTTCAGGAGGTTTTTTCTGTATGCGGCTGAAACTTTCCGTGAAAATACGCAATCCTTTATCCCTGCCGGTTACGGCGTCGGCGGCCTTAATCAACTCCATGGTCTTTGTGTCCTGGGGATTTAAAATGGCGGCGTCCAATCCGAACGGCATGGCCATCATCAAAAAACTTTGATTGAGTCTGGACCGGAGCGGAAGACCGAAAGAAAAATTAGACAACCCGATAATAGATGCGATTCCCAAAGAGGAAGCTCCGGCGATGGCTTGAAAAGTTTCTTGTGCGGCTTTCGGAGAAGAAGCGGATAAGGCGAGAGTCACAGGATCCATGATGAGGTCGTCTTGGGAGAGCCCTGCTTCCAGAGCTTCCCGGATGAGGTGTTCGATAATCCGGAGCCTGTCGGCGGCTGGTTCGGGGATGCCGTTTTCATCCATGGCCAGCAGCACCACTCCGGCTCCGAATTTTTTTGCCAAGGGAAAGAGGGTTTGTGTGTTTTTCTTTTCGGCGTTTACTGAATTGATGACCGGCTTTCCTCCGTAGAGAAGCAATGATTTTTCAAGGGATTCAGGATTGGAATTATCCAGGAAAAGGGCGCATTTGGTCACGGTTTGAATATCCCTGATTGCCGATGCGTAAAAATCAGGATCCTTTTCGCCGGCCTTCCCTAAATTGATATCCAAAGCGTCGGCGCCGGAATGCTCCTGTTTTCGGGCGAGGCTCCGGGCGCCGGCAAGCTCGCGGGATTGGAATTCCCGGTCCAGTTTTTTGGATGCGAAAGGATTGATGTTTTCTCCGACAACGGTAAAAGGACGGCCGTTTCCGGCGACAACCAGGCCGCTGCGGCTGGACATGCGGAAACCCGCATCTTTTTTGCCCGCAGGCACCGGTTTTTTTTCTTTAAGCCTCCGGGAGATTTCCGCTATATGTGCCGGTGTGGTTCCGCAGCATCCCCCGATGATACGTACGCCTTTTTGATGAAAATCCTGAGCGAAACGGGCGTATTCTTGAGGGGTGAGCGGGAAAACAACCCGGTTCCCCTTTTTTTCAGGCTCCCCGGCGTTGGCATAGACAATAAGGGGTTTACGGCTGTGGAGAAGGGTTTGATCCAGCATGGCGGCGTATCCTTTGGGATGTCCGCCGCAGTTGATGCCGTATATATCGGCAAGACCGGCGGCAAAGGTTACGGCGGCGGCTTCGGGACCGGTGCCGGTCACCGTCCTTTGGTTGTCCAAAGGAAAAGTCATGGAAACAGCCACAGGCAGCGGACTGACGCTGCGGCATGCCTGCGCGGCAAGCTTGGCCTCCAGAATATCAATTTGAGTTTCAACCAGGAAGAAGTCAACGCCTCCTTCCGCCAGAAACGCCGCCTGTTCGGAAAAAGCCTCCAGAGCCTCTTCCGGCTCAATTTCGCCCAGGGGACGGATGAGCTTTCCCGTTGGTCCGATGGACCCGGCGATAAACACCTTTTGGCTTTTCCGGGCTTGTGAAGCTGCGTCCACAGCGGCCAGGTTCAGATCACGGCTGCGGCCTGAAGACGAAAATTCCTGCAGCTTGATGCGATTAGCCCCCAGGGTATTGGTTTCAATGATGTCAGCGCCGGCTTGGATATAGGCGGCGTGGATGTCTTTGATCAAGCCGGCTTGGGACAGGTTCAATTCTTCCGGAAAGTCAAAGATTTCACCGGTTCTTTTCATAATCTCGGTGCCCATGGCACCGTCGAGGATAAGAATCCTTTCTGAGAGAGCTGTCAGTAGATCATTCGGCATGAATTTATTCCCTGTTAACTTCGGCGTTTTCTTCTTCTGTTATTTCATTTTTCAGCCAATCTTTCCGCTGCAGAGGAAAAGTCTGCAGAAATTCGGAACCGGCTTTATAAAGATAATCAAAACGCTGGTTTTTTAAAACCACTTGATTGTTTTCCTTGTCTTCTTTTCCAATCAGAAGAGTGATGGTTTCAGCTTCTTGGTCTTTTTTGACGGTGATGGTGACTTTTTTGTCTTTGTCTGCGAGACCGTATTCACCGGCGTCCCAGGGAGGGTCAATAAAATCCGAAGCTTCCAGGTAGGAAATTTTCCGCAGGAAGTCTTCGATTTTTTGTATATCCGCTTCCGGTCCTTCAGCTGAATCCAGGCGCCACGTCTCTTCTTGGTCTTTAACAGCCGACAGGGTGAGCTGCCGGCTGGTGATATCCACGGCGGAGACTTCCCAAGTATAAAAGCCGGCGATACTCTTGTCGCGCAGATCCGTCAGGGATTGATCAAGTTTGGTCAAAATGGCATCCGGAACCGTCACGATTTTGAGGGAGTCATTGGTGGTGGCGTACACCGCATCATCATGCCGGTTGAAGAAAAATTCGGTTTTTTTGTTTTCTTCCGGCAGATTCATTTCAACCCGGTAGGAAGGCTGGTGCAAACCGAATTGCCGGATTTCCGGGTCGGTTTTGTTTTCGGAAACAAATTCTTCCGCTTTCAAGGAAGACAGGGAATCCAGAATGCCCTGAATTCCGGTCTTGTCCGCCAGCGAATCCAGGGGGTCAACCAAAAACCACTCTCCATCTTTTTTTTCCGCCTGCCAGGATGTTTCAGGATTTGACACCGTTATGGACATGCTTTTTTCCGTATCAAAGCGGAAGATATCTTTTTTACGAAAGTCGCTCAGGCTTTTTTCCAGAGTGGTGCTGAGGCGGCTGGGAATGAGAACCACCCGGCTTTCATTCTCAAGTTTAGCGAAATAGGTGTTGTCCAGGGGGTTTTTGTCACCAATCAGGATGCCGACCGGCTCCGGCTTGTCTTTATAATGCAGGATAATTTTTTGTGAAGGGATTCCATATTTAGCAAGATCGGACGGCTCAGTTTCCACGGTTTTTTCATAGGCGAGTTCCGACATATCTCTGGCCAGGTTCTCCGTCTGGATCTTATCTGCGGGGGCATTCACCGGAGAGGTGATCATCCATTCTTCTTGGTTTTGCTTGGTTATGATTATGAGGCTTTCTCCGGTGTCGAATTCGATTTTTTCGACATCGTAAGGCGGCAGATCAACCAGGAGATTCCGGCTTTCCTTTTCCCCGGGAAATTCGATAACCAATACAAAAACCAGAAGGGCGATAAAGGCCAGCAATAAATAAAAGGTGGTGCGGAATTTCATAACGACCGCCTCCTGATCCAAATGAATATTCCGGTCAACATAACGGCCAGAGGCAGAATAATCAGGGAAACAAAAAAGATCAAGCGTCCTTGGGTGGGGGTCAGGTGAATGGTGCGGGGCTGGGATGTTTTTGATTGAATGGAAATCAAATCAGCTTCTTCAGAAAGCCAGTTGACGGCGTTGAGAAAAAGGTTTCCATTTCCTGATAAATTATAATACGCATTGGCGGCGAAATCGGCGTCACCGAAGACTGCGATTCGTGATTCATTCCGGTTCGAGTCATCCAGCGCCTCCTCATCCGGAATGGTGTCCGTTTCTGTTTCGACGGGCGGTTTTTCCTGAGGGGTTATGGTGACAGCCGCGGCCAGGGAGACCGGTCCGGGTTGGTCGAGACCTTCGTCGTAACGGACTTCCTGCTGGTCGAGTTGTCTTTCGGACCAGGAATCGGGGCTGCTTTTGGCGAGGATTTGAATGTTTATTCCATCCGGAGTCTCTTCGGCTTTGTCCACGGAACGGGCATAGGGGAAAAAGGTGGCATAGCGGAAATTCTGAGTTATGGAATGAGCCCCGTATTCGCTGATCACCGGCATGAAATAATCCCCGCCCAGCTGGCGGGAAACCGGATCAACCACCAGGTCGTCCGCTAATTTAACCCCGTACCGGGCAAGAAAAGCTTCAAGCCCGGTTTGGGTTTCCGGCTCGACCATAAACAAGACCCGGCCTCCTTTTTGAATAAAGGCGTCCAAGGCTTCCGTTTCAGCCGGAAGCAGTTCTTTTTTGGGGCCGGGGATGACCAGGACGGACACATTTTCTCCCAGATTTTCAGGTAAAGCCAGAGTTATTTTATGGACCAGATATCCTTGTTTTTCCAGCTCTTCCTTCGCCAGAGAATACCCCTGGGCTTCCATCATGTCGATTGCGGCTTCACCGTGGCCTTCCAAAAAGTAAACTGATTTTTGGGTCTCACGGGTGAGCTGAATGATAGCGTTGGTGAAATCCTCCTCCGAATAGGAGGTGATGCGCTGTTCCCGCTCGCCCCGTTCAAAAATGGTGGTGCCGTCTTCAGTCACATTGTAGCGTTTAACCAATCCGGGGTTGGTATCGGGTTCGATGAATTCATATTTAATTTTGTTGGAATGATAAGCATAGATCTCCAGCATGCGTTCCACTTTATTGCGGTTGAAGTTATCCTGCCGGAAAAAGCAGTTGATGAGGACCGGCTCCTCCAAATTTTTTAAAACCTTAACCGTTTGATCTGACAGACTGTGCAGTTTGGCTTCGGTGAAATCAAACCGGTAGTGATAATTGGAAAAAATATAATTGATCAAAACCACAATTCCCAGAACCAGAATAATCACCAGGAACATATTGCTGGAGTATATAAAGGCTTTTCGCTGCATGGCTTCCCGCATGCGGGAGATATTCATCGCCAGATAAGCTCCCAGGGCGAGAAGGCCCGTGATCCCCAAAATGAGGGGAATCATTTTGCGGTAGGGCCAGATGAAGTAAGACACCAGAGACGCCAGAATCAAGACAGCGGCTATATAATTTAGATTTTTCTTAAATTGGTCCATTTTTTATCTCCATCTCCGGGATTGAATGACCGAATGAGTTAAAAAGAGGCCCAGGAAAATAAAACTTAGATAATAAACCAGGTCGGTGGTATCAAGAATCCCTTCGGTCATGTCTCCGAAATGCTGGAAAAAAGAAATATAGTTCAATACGCTCCGCCAAATCCCGCCGGCAGAATTCGCTGCCCAGTTGAGAACCCAGAAAAGAAGCAGGGCGCCGAAGGTCAGCATGGCGGCGACGATTTGGTTTTCCGTCAGGGAAGAAAAGAAAATACCGACAGCCATGAAAGCCGCCCCCAGCAGGAACAAACCGAGATAACCGTTGAGAAGCGGTGCCGGCTCAGGGTTTCCATAAGCGAAGGTGAAGATGGACAAAACTCCGGTAAGCAGCAGCATGATCACCAGAACGAACAATGAGGCAAAATATTTTCCCAGGATAATCTGATGAACGGATATGGGGGATGTGTACAGGAGCTCATCCGTACTTATTTTCTTTTCTTCGGCGAACAAGCGCATGGTGATCAGGGGGATCATCAGAAGCAGTATGATGCTGACATTATTAAAAAGAGGAGCATAAACCATTTGATTGATATTGAGCTGTTCAAGATATTGAGGGTATTTGGCGAGCTGCATGGACTGCATGTGGAACCAGTTGATCAAACTGGTGAAAAAGAATCCCGTTAAAACCAGAAACACCGTGATGGCGACATAAGCGATGGGTGAAGTGAAATAGGTTTTGATTTCTTTTTTGGTGATGGACCAAATGTTTTTCATTGCTGGACTCCTCCCGAGACGGCTCTCAGATAGAGGTCTTCGATGTTCATGGCGAGCGGACGCATTTCCATCAAACCGAGATTTTTTTCCGCTATAAGATGGACCAGACGGTCCCGCAGGTCCTGACCCGTGGACCATTCGATTTTAATGCCGTCATCCTGAAGCGAAATGTTTTTCACTCCGGGAATATTTTTCAAAAGAGATTGGACACCGGAACCGGTTTGGCGCAATTTGAGCAAAACGCCGTCTTTGCCTTTGCTGAAAGAAGCCGTCAATTCGTTCAGGGAACCCGAGCGCATCAGGCGGCCTTCATTGATAATGATCACGCCGTCGCAGGTTTGGGTGACTTCAGCAAGAATATGAGTGGATAAAATGATGGTATGGGATTTCTTCAAGGATTTGATCAGCTCTCTGATTTCACGGATTTGAGCGGGGTCCAGTCCGATGGTCGGCTCATCCAGAATCAAAACTTCCGGATCATGGATGAGGGCTTGTGCAATACCCACCCGCTGACGGTATCCCCGGGAGATGTTTTTGATCAGTCTTTTCCATACGGACTGAAGCGAACTCACCTCAATGGCTTTTTCCACGGCAGAGGTGCGCTGAGAAGAAGGCACCTGTTTAATTTCCGCGACGAAATGGAGATATTCCCGTACCGTCATTTCAGGGTACAAAGGAACATTTTCAGGAAGGTAGCCCATGATTTTTTTGACGTCCTCGGGATTTTCGAAGACGTCAAATCCAGCCACCCGGGCTTTTCCATTTGTGGCGGGAAGAAATCCGGTGAGGATGCGCATGGTGGTGGTTTTTCCTGCGGCGTTGGGTCCCAGGAGTCCCCAGATTTTTCCTTTCTCAATGGTGAAGTTCAAATCGTTGACAGCGATTAAATCACCATATTTTTTGGTGAGATGCTCAACTTCGATCATCCGCTTCCTCCTTTTTGTTTGCTTTCCATTTCATTTTTAATCGCCCTTTTACCCCGTGGGCGGCGTGCTCATCATTCAGGCAGAATAACCGCTTGTTTTTCTTCACATTCGCTCGGGTTGAGGAATGCCCATGAGATTCAAGGCGGTTTCAAGTTTTTTCTGGATAAAATAGATGGTCAAAATACGAAGATCACGCAGGCCGGGGTTGTCTTCCGCCAGGATGGAATATTTATGGTAATACGCATTGAACTTTTGACATAAATTGAAAGTGAACTTGGCCAGATGAAGAAATTCAAGGGTGTTCAATGAATGGAGAACTTCCTCATCCAATTTGGAAGCATAAAGGACGGTATCCCAGAAATCACGGTATTCATTTCCCGAAAGAAGATCCCACTTAAGTGACCCGGGGTTGTTTTGGAGAAGAGTTTCCGGCTCTATTCCCAGTCTTTTTTTAAGTTTTCGTAAAATACTGTTGATGCGGACCAGAGAGTATTGAAGGTAGGGGCCCGTTTCCCCTTCGAAACTGAGCGCGTCTTCAAAATCGAAGATGATGATGGAATTGCGGGCGAACTTCAGCATGAAATAACGCAAAGCGCCGCAGGCGATTTTCCGGGACACCCGGAGTTTTTCCTCCGTGGAAAAACCGGGATTGCGTTTGTCGACTTCGTCTCTCGCTTTTTTTTCCATCCGGTCGATAAGGTCGTTGGCCTTAATGCCGAGTCCTTTTCTGCCAGAAACTTCCATGAAGTTTTTTTCCCGGTCTGCTGCGGTCACTTGCTGCCCTAATTCTTTCAGGCTTTGAGGAGATAAGGCGACCATCTCGTAGGAAAAATGAATGGAATTCCCGGCCTGTTTGGTATATTGGAGGGATTTCAGGCCCTGAGTCACCACTTTTTGGGGATAGGCCTGCCGGATATCGATCACATTATAAACCCGTCCGGCTTTTCCAAAGCCGGGATGATGCCCGGTCGGGGATGACGAGGTGATCCAAATGGTGTGATCCGGTGTTTCCACAAAAGGTGTATAAAAAAAATCCTTATCCAGGAGTCCGAATTTCCATAATTGATAAGCGATGTCTTTCCCGACGTAGGTGACGGTTTCATCGGAACGGACGATGATTTTTTCCTGTTCCGGTCCATCCTGCAATTTCATCACCCAGCAGCCTTTATGCGCTCCGTCTCCGGCATAAACGACGGCGCCTTTTTCTTTGAGAAGACTGAAGGCGTTTTTCCAAAAATCAAGCTTTATGATATGGCTTTCACAAGCCTGAAGGTCATAGGTGATGCCTAAGCGCCCCATGGTTTCCAGATGGGCTTTTAAAATACGCCTGGAGACATGGTGAGCGATATCATATTCCGGACCGAGGCCTTTTTCGATTTTTTTTAAAATTTCTGATTTTCTTTTTCCGGCTTCCGGATTGTTATCCAGGTGCGCCGCCACCCGCGCATAGAGATCCCAGCAATAGTCATCAAATTTTCCCGGAAGTTCGCGGATATCCTCCAGGCTTTTTTTCTCCAGTTCCATAAATCCAAAGGCCACATCCGCCACCTGGACGCCGGTGTCGTCAATATAATTTTGAATTTCGATTTGGTCTCCTTTGTATGACAGGCACCGTACCAGGGTGTCTCCGAGACAAGCGTTTCGGATATGTCCGATATGAGCGGCCTTATTCGGATTGATGGAGGTGTGTTCGACGATGGTTTTTCCGGTTTCCGGCGTCAGGGTGGAGGCGGCCGGCCGGAGGAGATGCTGTGAGAAAAACTGTTTGCGGTCAAGAAATAGATTGATATATCCGGCTCCGGCGATTTCCACTCTTTCAATGCCTTCCAGGGCATGGAGGCGGGCAGAGGCTTCCTGGGCGATTGTCCTGGGGCTGGTTTTCATCTTCTTGGCCAGCTGAAAAGGAAAGGCCAGGGCCAGGTCTCCCATTTCAATTTGAGGAGGGTAGGTCAAGTCGATATCTTGGTATTCAAGAGGGAATTCATCCTTGAGTGCCTGGTAAATGGAAGTTTTCAGTGTTTTTTTTAATTTCAGCATGTTTTTACCTCCGGATATTATATCAGATTTTGCTTCGCGGACAAGACCGCGCATTTGAATATTCGCCGCTGCCGGTCAATCCGCTTCTGCTTGATCCATTCACCTGGGTTTGGCTTGCATCCGGGGTGATTATATGGTAGTTAATTAATCTAGCATGGATTATTCACGGGCCGGGATTGCCGCAGACGACGACAATTCTTTAATTCAATGTCGTCCCGAGGAGCGGAGCGACGAGGGATCTGTGAGTGCTTTCGTCAGGCCATATGGACAATGGGTTGCAAATTAGAAGCAGTTCGGGATCCTTCGCTCCGCTCAGGATGACATTAAATTAATGAAAGGTCGTCACTTCACTGCGACGAGCCGCAACCCGGCAGATGCGGTGAGATCCGGCCCGCCCGAAGGGTAAAAAAATGGCGAATAAAATAACAATAAAAAAAATGAAAAACGTTCCATTTGATCTTTCATTAAAAACCATACTTATCGCTGATAAGAAAGAGATTGCAAAAACATCGCAATTTTTATGAATAAGTCAGGCTAGATAATGACCGGGCCCAGGGTGCCGCGGATGCGAGGCGCAGGGTGCCGAGGGTCCCTGGCTGCTTTGTTTTGGCGGTTGGCTTTGTTCTCACGTGGCAGAAAGGGATGGCCACGGCTTGCTGACGAAAGCCTCGCAATGACAAGGCGGCGGAAAGGGATAGCCGCACGGCCTTCGGCCGTTCGCAATGACAAGGCGGCCCGTACGGAGGCCGGCCGGGCATGGTTCCTCTCCGCAAGAGAGGGGAGCGAATGTCCTCGCCGGGAACAGACGAGCGGCGGCGGGATATGGCGCTTATTCATTGCCGCACGGAAACGATTCTCTAAGGCAGGGGCCGGGCTGGGTAATAAGCTGGAGAGGAAGAACTTATGAAAAAAACGTCTTTGAATGACCGTCATAAAAAGAGCAGCGCCAAAATGGTGGATTTTTTTGGATGGGAAATGCCTCTTGAGTATTCCCGCATCGTCAAAGAGCATATGGCCGTTCGCAGGAATGCCGGCCTTTTTGATGTCAGTCATATGGGTGAAATTCTTATCACAGGTCCTCAAGCGCTGGAGTATGTTCAGTACCTTACCCCCAATGACGCCTCCCGTCTGGATTCGAACAGAGCCCAGTATTCGGCTTTGATCACGGCGGAGGGGACTTTTGTGGATGATTTGCTGGTTTATTATTTGGATAAAGACACATATCTTTTGGTGGTCAACGCGGCGAATACGGATAAGGATTACGCATGGGTGAGGGAGCACAAGAATAAATTCAATGTCAGCATTGAAAACAAAAGTGATGATTATACTCAATTGGCCATTCAGGGCCCCATGGCCCTGGAGATTTTAAATCCTTTAACCGGACTGGAATTGGATGACATGAAGCCGTTCCGGGTCAGGCACGGGGAGGTCGCCGGCATCGAGTCCATGGTTTCGCGAACGGGGTATACAGGTGAAGACGGATTTGAAATTTACACCTGTTCTTCGGAACCGGAAAAAATCTGGGATGCTCTGATGGAAGAAGGGGAAGGAAAAGGGCTGCTTCCGGTCGGACTGGGAGCTCGTGATACCCTCAGGCTGGAATCCGCTCTTATGCTGTACGGAAATGATATCGATGACACCACTACGGTTTTAGAAGCGGGTTTGGGGTGGCTGATCAAATTCCAAAAAGGGGATTTCATCGGAAAAGATGCTCTGTATCAACAAAAGCAAGAAGGGATTAAATGGAAACTTTCCGGATTTGAGATTTCAGGCCGGGGAATCGCCCGGCCGCATCATTCCGTTTTTGCGGACGGCATGAAAACCGGGGAAGTCCGGTCCGGCACGTATGCCCCTTACCTGAAAAAAAGCATCGGTTTGACTTACCTTCCGGTGGATCATTCTCATCCCGGAAATGAAATTGAAATTGATATCCGGGGAAAAAGAACTCAAGCCCGGGTTGTGTCACTTCCTTTTTATAAACGCAAATAACCCGGCTGATGAACAGTCCGGGGCTGGCGGTTAAGGGATAGGTAAGCGAAGATAAAGTTTCAAGTCAAAAGGAGGTTTTAATGTATCCGGAAACATATCGTTATTCTAAAGATCACGAATGGGTCAAAATGGATGGCGGCCACGCCACTGTCGGAATCACCGATTTCGCCCAGCAGCAATTGGGAGATGTGGTTTATGTGGAGCTTCCAGAGGTTGGAGACAAATTTGAATTTCATCAATCCATCGGGGTTGTGGAATCGGTCAAGGCTGTTTCCGACATTTATTCACCCCTCGCCGGGGAAGTCATCGAAGTCAATGAGAAATTGAACGACAATCCGGAAATTTTAAATGATGACCCTCATGGAAAAGGCTGGATTTTTAAAATGAAAGTGGGAGACGCAGCCCCGCTGGAAAAATTGATGCCGGCGGATGATTATGAGAAATTTGTGGAAGGTCTGGAAGAAGAATAAGGAAGAAAAAACCCAGGTCAGGAAAGGACGTGCATTGTGAGTTATATATCTTTGAGCCGCAAAGACAAAGAGGAGATGCTGAAAGTGGTGGGGGTTTCTTCTCTGGACCAGCTTTTTGACTCCATCCCCGGCGACATCAAGCTGAAACAGCCTCTGGACCTCCCCCGCGGGATGTCTGAGCCGGAGGTGTTGAGCTGTTTCAAGGGACTGACACAGCAGAATCAATTTGGTGATTATATCTCTTTTCTGGGAGCTGGAGCTTATCCTCACTTTATTCCCGCTGTGGTGGATTCTCTCAGCAGCCGGGGTGAGCTGGTCAGTCCTTACACTCCTTATCAGCCGGAAGTCAGTCAGGGGACTCTTCAAATAACCTTTGAATTTCAGACCATGATGACCCAGTTGACGGGATTGGATATCGCCAATGCCTCCCTCTATGACGGGGCGTCCGGAACAGCGGAAGCGGTTTTGATGGCGAACCGGTTGAACCGGAAGACAAAAGTGCTCCTGGCCGGTTCTTTGCACCCCAATTACCGCCGGGTCATTCAAACCTATACCGAAAATTTAGGGTTCGAACTGATTGAAATACCGTGGGATTCTTCCGGAAGAATAAACCGGGATGAACTCGCAAAACAATGGAGTGACAATGTGACCGCGGTAGTCTGTCAATCCCCCAATTTTTTTGGGGTCATTGAAGATTTGGAAAGCATTGCCGCTCCCGCCCATGAGAATGGAAGTTTGTTCATTGTTTCTGTGGCGGAGGCGATGTCCCTGGCCCTTCTGGAGGCTCCGGGAAAACTGGGGGCGGATATTGTCACAGGTGAAGCCCAGTCTTTCGGAATTCCCTTGAGTTTCGGGGGTCCCTTTCTTGGTTTCATGACCTGCAAAAAAGAATTTCTCCGTCAATTCCCAGGACGGATAGCGGGACAGACCCATGATGTTGAAGGACGGCGGGGATTTGTTTTGACCCTTTCCACCCGGGAGCAGCATATCCGGCGTGAAAGGGCCACATCCAATATTTGCACCAATCAGGCTCTGTGTATGGCCCGGGCCGCGGTTTATTTGGAACTGATGGGCCGGAAGGGACTGCGGGAAATTGCCCGGCAGAATGTCCACAAATCCCGTTATGCCATGAAGGTTTTATCTGCACTGGAAGGGGTGAAGGTGAAGTTCAGCGGCGTCGCCTTCAACGAATTTGTGCTTGAATTCGACCATTCCTGGAAGGATATCCAAAGGAATTTATATCAAAACGGCCTTTTGGGAGGGCTGGAATTGAGCCGTTTCTACCCCGGGTTGAAGAATTGCGTGCTGGTGTGTGTGACTGAGACGCATGAAAAGGATGACATCGACCGGTTTGCGGAAACTGTCGAGGCCGCTGTCAAGGCGAAAGGATGATATCATGATCCGAGAACCATTGATTTTTGAAATCAGCGATGACGGAAAAGCGGAGGTTCCTCTGCCTGCGCTGGATGTGCCTGAAGATAAAAGTTTTTTTGATAATCTTCCCTTAAGAAAGGATATAAAAGGTTTTCCCCAGGTGAGTGAGCCGGAAGTCGTGCGGCATTTCACCCGTCTTTCCCAGGTTAATTATTGTGTGGATAAAGGAATTTATCCCTTGGGGTCCTGCACCATGAAATACAACCCTAAAATCAATGAAAAAGTGGCATCCATGGAAGGGTTTGCGCATGTTCATCCTCTTGCTGAACACAGAATGGTTCAAGGAAACCTTGAGATCATCAAAACCACGGAAAACATGCTTGCTGAAATCACGGGAATGGATGACTTTTCGCTCCAGCCTGCGGCCGGTGCTCAAGGGGAACTTCTCGGGATGATGTTGACCCGGGCTTATCTGAAAGACCAGGGGAATCCCCGGAAAATTGTGCTCATCCCGGATTCCGCGCACGGCACCAATCCTTCTTCCGCTCATATCTGCGGGTACAGGGTGAAGGAAGTGAAATCCGATGAATCCGGCACCATCGACATTGATGATCTGAAGCGGATGATGAATGAAGACGTGGCGGCGGTGATGATCACAAATCCCAATACCCTGGGGGTCTTTGAATGCCGGATAAAAGAAGCTGCGGAAATAGTTCACGCGAAAGGCGGGTTGGTTTATATGGACGGAGCCAACATGAACGCGCTCATGGGAGTGGCCAGGCCGGGGGACATGGATGTGGATGTGATCCACTTGAACCTGCATAAAACTTTTTCCACTCCCCATGGAGGGGGAGGGCCCGGATCCGGTCCGGTGGGAATAAAAAAGAAACTGGAACCGTTTTTGCCGGTGCCGGTACTGGAAAAAACAGAACGGGGATATGGGTGGAATTTTGACCGGCCTAAATCCATCGGCCGGGTTCATGCTTTTTACGGCAATTTTTTAGTGGCGGTCAAGGCGTTGGCATATATTCTGACTTTGGGAGCGGACGGCATCAAAGAAGCTTGCCGGGTGGCTGTTTTGAATTCCAATTACATACGGAAAAGATTGGAAGGCACATATCATCTGAAGTATAAAACCCCCACCCTGCATGAATGCGTGTTTTCGGATAAGTATCAGAAAAAGAACGGGGTGTCCAATCTGGACATGGCGAAGCGCCTTATTGATTTAGACGTTCATCCTCCCACCATGTCTTTTCCATTGATCGTTCATGGAGCTTTGATGACGGAACCGACCGAGACGGAAAGCCGGAGGGATTTGGATATGTTTATCGATGCGATGAAGCAGATTGACACGGAAAGCCGGGAAAATCCGAATGTTTTGAAAAACGCCCCCCATTCCTCCTATGTCCGGAGGCTGGATGAAACCGGGGCGGCCCGGAATCCCGTTTTGAAATGGATTCCGGAATCAGGAACCGAATAAAAGAATATGCCGGCTGCGGGCGGAGGCTCGCTGCTTATCGCTGATAAGAAAGAGATTGCAAAAACATCGCAATTTTTTTATGAATAAGTCAGGCTAAGTTAGAGGCCGGGTCAGAAAAGAGAAGAAGATGAGTATTCAAAATTTGATCATGAAACTGAACAGCTTTTGGGCGGGACAGGGATGTTATTTGGCTCCTTCCTATGATGTGGAAGTCGGCGCCGGAACCATGACTCCGGACACCTTTTTCCGGGTGCTGGATGACAAGGCGTGGAAGGTGGGATATGTCCAGCCGTCCCGCCGTCCCGCGGACGGGCGCTTTGGCGAAAATCCACACCGGGTGCAAAAACATTTTCAATATCAGGTGATCATGAAGCCGTCGCCGGCTGACATTCAAAATAAATATTTGGACAGCTTGAAATTTTTAGGGATCAACCTTCGTGACCATGATATCCGCTTTGATGAAGACAATTGGGAATCACCCACCATCGGTGCTTGGGGAGTGGGTTGGCAGGTCCTTTTAGACGGCCTGGAAATCACGCAGTTCACTTATTTTCAACAGGCAGGGGGAAGAGAGGTTCATCCCATTCCGGTGGAAATCACATACGGATTGGAAAGACTGAACATGTTTTTAGAGGGAAAGAATAATTTGTATGATCTGCAGTGGTCCGATAATGTCCGATACGGCGATTTGAGGCTAAGGGAGGAGAAGGAGTTTTCCGAATACAATTTCAATCAGGCGGATATACAAAGGCTGCAGAAATTTTTTGTCTTGACGGCTGAGGAGGCCGGGGTTCTTATAGAAAAAAATCTCATTTTTCCTGCCTATGACATGTGCTTGAAATGTTCCCACTTGTTCAACCTCTTGGATGCCAGGGGAGCGATAAGTGTGACCGAAAGGGTGAAAATGATATCCCGGATAAGAAGCTTGGTCATTGACGTGGCGGATAAATACACCCGCAAGGAAGAGGGGGCCGGATGATGGAGTTGCTTTTAGAAATCCGCACAGAAGAAATGCCGGCTTCTCATATCAAGGCGGGTCTGCAGCAAATAAAAGATCATCTTGTCAATGAGTTCAAGACGCATGGACTCATAGAGAAATATGAAAAGGATTCTCTGCAAACCCACGGGACCTGCCGCAGATTGATTGTTCACGGGAACATCGCTCCATCTCAACGTGACCGGGAAGATATCATTTCCGGGCCGCCCCTTAAGGCTGCGTATGATCAAGAAGGTAATCCCACCCGTGCCGCCCAGGGATTCGCCCGGTCTCAAGGGGTTTCGGTTGATGACCTGGAAGTCATAAAGGATGAGCGGGGGGAATACGCGGCTGTGAAAAAAAAGATAAAAGGCCGGCCGGCCGCGGATTTGCTGCGGGAAATTATTCCCAGAGTTATCAAGACGCTTTCCTTTCCCAAAATGATGAAGTGGGGGAATGGAAAATTCAGGTTTTCCCGGCCCATTCAGGGAATCCTGTGCCTTTGCGGCGGAAAGGTGGTTGATTTTGAGGTGGCGGATATAAAATCCTCCGGATTCACCTTCGGCCATAAGCTTTTCTCTCCTGTAAAAGTATTTCCGGGTTCATTTTCCCATTACAAGGATGAAATGGAAAAAAACCTGGTGCTGATCGATGTCGAAGACCGGCGGAAAAGAATCATGGAACAATCCAGGCTGGTCCTGAAAGATAAAAACCTCCGCATTTATCCGGACGAACCGTTGTTGGAGAAATTATCCTTTGATGTGGAATTTCCCTATGTCATCGCCGGGGAATTTCCTGAGGACTACTTGAAACTCCCTCTTGAAGTTTTGAGTACGGCCATGAAAGTGGGGCAGAGCTTATTTTCCGTGGTGAAAAATAAACGCCAGATTCCAATGTTTGTCGGGGTTACGGATGCCTGTCCGGATTCACAATCCCTGGTGAAAAAGGGAAATGAAAGGGTTTTGCAGGCGCGGCTGGAAGACGCCCGTTTTTTCTGGGAACAGGATTTGACAGTTCCTTTGAAGGACAGGGCGGCTCAATTGGAGAAAATTATATTTCAGGAAAAATTGGGAAGCTATTGGGACAAAACCGGCCGGATAAAAAATATTGTTTCATACTTAAGCCATAAGATCAGGGTAGGAGAAAAATCTCATCTCGCACAGGCCGCGGAGTTGTGCAAAGCGGACCTGCTCACGGATATGGTTCGTGAATTTCCATCTTTACAGGGGAAAGCCGGCGGTCTTTATGCCCGGGAAGAAGGTTATTCCAAAGGGATTTGGATGGCTGTCTACGAGCATTACAAGCCCGTCAATATCGAAGATTCGATGCCTTCGACTCTTAACGGCGGCCTTCTTTCTCTGGCAGATAAGATCGACTCTATCGCGGGAGTTTTCGGAATCGGAATTGAAATATCCGGATCAAAAGACCCTCTCGGTTTGAGGAGGGACGCCCAGGGGATCTGCATGATCATTTTGGAGCATGAGTTGGATTTTTCTTTTCCTTTACTGCTTAACAAAGCGATTGCTTTGCACGGTGAACATCTGATTAAGACTAAACCTGAAATTGAAGCGCTGATTTTCGAATTTTTTCGGAACAGGCTGGCCCATATCTTTGAAAAAAGAGGATACCGTTACGACCTGGTGAAAGCGGCTTTGGGAGCCGGAATGGATAATATTTACCATGTTCTTCTGCGGCTGGAAGCCTTGAATGATATGAAGGAAAAGCCGGAATTCATATCCCTTATTCAAACCGTCAAGCGGGTTAACAATATTCTGAAGGACCAGCCTTTCCGCCGGCTGAATCCGGATTTATTGTCAGACAAAAATGAACGGGAACTTCATACCGCCTATTCGATCATTAATGAGAATATAACCCCGCTGATTAAGCAGGGGCAATATATGAAAGCTCAGCGGATGGTGCTGAAAATTCAGCCGGTGGTGGATGATTTTTTTGATCAGGTGATGGTCATGGATAAAAACCGCAAAATTCGGAACAACCGGTTGGCTCTGCTGCAAAAATTAAGCCGGATGTTTTTCCGGATAGCGGACTATTCTCAGATTGTTATTGAGTCGTCTTCTTGAGGGAGGAGAGGAAACCGGCAATTTCTTGTTACACCTGTCAGCACAGAAACCGCACAGGATAAGCCTATTCCGCCAGGGTCATCCGTCGACTTCAAAATCCCCTTTGGCCGATTCGTTCATTTGGTTGTCTTCCTCGGAAGCAAACTTTTGCTCCAGGGAAATAATCTTAACCAGGTTCCCAAGGTAATTTTGATCTTTTTTTTCACCGTACGGAAGGAATTGGATTCCGATCTGGTATTTATAGCTTTTGCCTGGATTGGGAGTGACTCTGCGAATGATTCCTTTGAGTTTAAGGGGAAAACGTTCTCCGGGGATTGAAATTTTCAGATAAAGCCGGGAATCAGGTTTTAATTTCTGCTGGCAAATAAACAGGATTCCTCCCCGGCTGATGTCAAGCAGAGGGGAAAACTCTTCTCCGTAGTCTTGGTTCTGGGCGGCGGAAAAAAATTTTTCCGTTTTATAACTGACAGTTGCTCCCGGAATTTTGAACCGGACACAGGACCGCTTCTCCACTCCTCCCTTATCGGACATAACCCGTCTCCTTTTCTCTGATTCTCACTATAACCCGATATATATAACAGCTCCAGGTAAAAGTCAAACACCATACCGGGAGCCTGTCATTATAGAGGACGGCCCCGCCGCCGGTGCGGCCGCCCGCAGAACAAACCGCCGGCCATGAAAATGATTTATGAACGGCATTTATGGAAAATGAGGCTTGTACCGGCTGTTCCTGCGGTTTAATTAATGATGACAGTCATTTCCGAACAGATGCCGGGAGGAAGGGATGGTGGATGAGCCGGGCCCGTATGCAGGCTGAGCCAAAAAAAAAGGGTAAAGCCCGTCCGGGCTTTACCCTTGTGATCAGCTTAAAATTATCTCAGTGTGCCTTCATATTGAGCGGTCAGCTGACGTTTGCGGACATTTTCAGGGGTGTAGGTGGGAAGAATGACCGGCGCGATCCGGCCGGTTTTGATTCCGGCTTCTTCGATTTCCTGTTCATATCTATTGATGTGTTCCAGGGACAGTTCGCCCAAATTGACGGATTGGACATATTGGGAAGCGTTTACGCCGGCTCTCCGGCCGAACACGTTATAGTCAAGAACCGAGTTTCCCATCAGGCGGTTGCGGCCGTGGACGCCCCCGGAGGCCTCTCCGGCCACATATAATCCCGGAATTGAGGATTCGCATTTGTCATTGATTTCGATTCCGCCGTTTTGATAATGAAGAGAAGGATAAATGAGCATAGGCTCTTTGGTGATATCAATACCGTAACGGAAGAACTGGCGGTGCATGGCGGGGAATTCTTTTTTAATATATCCTTCCCCCAGAAGCATTTCTATAAGGGGAGAATCCAGCCATACCCCCACCCGGCCGCTGGGGGTTTTGATCCCGTTTCCTCTTTCCACGCATTCCCGGATAATGGCCGAGCTTTCCACATCCCGCGGTTCGCGCGGAAATACAAACAGCTCGCCGTCCTTGTTGAGCGGCTGCCCTCCGGCGCCCCGGATTTTTTCCGTGATCAAAAATCCGGCGATTTGTTCCGGGAAAATCGAACCGGTGGGGTGGTACTGCACCGAATCCATATACAGCAATTTGGCTCCGGCGCGGTATGCCATGATCAGGCCGTCTCCGGTGGCCCCGTAATGATTGGTGGTGTCGAAGCCGCGGATATGAAGCCGGCCGTATCCGCCGGTGGCGATGATGGTTGATTTGGCCTTGACGGTGAAATATTCTTCCGTCTCCAGGTTGTAGAGAATTCCTCCGGCACATCGGCCCTGGTCATCCAGGATCAGCTCAATGGTGGGAGTGAATTCCAGAACCTTGATTTTATCCGGATGATTCCTGACTTCGTCCATCAAAGTGCGCATAATGATGGCCCCGGTGTAATCCCGGCAGGATAGCATGCGCTTGCGTGAAGTGCCGCCGCCGTGCAGCGCCTGGAAAGAACCGTCCTCATGCTTATCCCACACCACACCCAGGTCTTCCAGCCATTTCACCACTTCAGGGGCATCATGGGTGAGCGCTTCAACCAGTTCAGGTTTGTTATCGAAATGGCCGCCTCCAATGGCATCCAAATAATGCCGCGGGGGGGAGTCCTGTTCTTTAACGGCGGCCTGCATGCCTCCCTGAGACATCATGGAATTGGCGTCTCCTATGCGCAGTTTGGTGGAAATAATGCTGCGGGCGCCTTTCTGCATGGCGGTGATGGCTGCGGCGCATCCGGCGCCGCCTCCGCCGATGATAAGAACGTCGGTTTCATAATCGGGAGAGGACAGATCAAACTTCTCCGGTTTGATCCGGGAATGGGATTCCAGCATGTCCGCCACTTCCGTGGTGATGATTTCCCCTTTGTTCGGGCCGATGTGAATTTTTTTCCGGGCGTCCGGCTTATGGTCCGGATGAAATTTTTTCAATACATCTTCTCTTTCTTCCGCGCTCATGGGAGGGAATACCGGCTTTCCGGACTTGGCCAGTTCAAACCGCTTCTGACGGCCCTGGGCTAACTTATCGAGTGATTCTTTCATATATTCAGGATACATAAGACACTCCTTCTTGATTCAAAGTTTGATATTTCATGATTTATTCTTCAGTATCTCTTGCGTAATATTTCGTCTTCAACTTATCCTTGTCCGCCTTCATCAATTCTTCAAATTCATCTTTGAAAGCACCTTCTTCAACTTCTTTAACCCTCTGGTCTAATTCTTTGCTTTGGGGAGAAAGATACTTTCCGTACAGCCGCTTGGCCAAAATCCCCACATTGTATTGAATGATTTCTGCGGGACATCTGATCGCACATAAACCGCAGCAGAGGCAGTCGAAAGAAAGGTCCATGACCTGTTCGATATCTCCCCGCTTGGCGGCTTGGATGTAATCCATGACTTCGAGGTCCTGAGGGCATGCCTTGGTGCAGGAGTTGCAGGCCACACAGCGGAAAACTTCCGGATAATAGGTCTGAATGGTTTCCACTTCCGGTTTTATTTTGTCCATGTCATATATGGCCTTATGCGAGGGGATCGCGGGAAGCTGTGCCAGCCACATGCCTTCTTCCACCAGGGTGGTGCAGGCCAAACCGGTGTAAATTTTATAATCGCCGGGGAGGCGGTATACCGTCGCGCACGCACCGCAAAAACCTTCCCGGCACCCGGCGCCCCGCTTGATCAGGTAACCGGCATACTCAATGGCGCCCATAATTGTTGATTTGGAAGGCACTTTGTAAGCCGCCCCCATGATATAGACGGTGGTGAAGTCATTCTGTTCTTTATTGTTCTTTTGGGCTGTCATATTTTCCTCCGTTAGGCCTTTATATCCAGGCCGCCCTGCGCTGATTTCTCTTCGGGCAGATTCAATGGCCCCAAATTTCTGACTTTATCGGTGAATTCGTTTATAACCGAGACGAATTTCTTCCCTTCAGCCGCGGATACCCATTCAAGCCTGAGTCTTTCCGGTTCGATACCGAAACCGGAAAGAATCTTTTCCAGCATTTTAATCCGGCGGAGAGTCTTGTAATTTCCATCAATGTAATGACAGTCACCGGGATGGCATCCGCCGATAAAAACGCCGTCTGCTCCCTGTTTGAAAGCCCACAGCACATGCTGAGGATCCACCCGGGATGAGCACATGACCCGAATCATAACGCTGTTCGGCATATACTCCATGCGGGAAGTGCCTGCGAGGTCGGCGCCTGCGGAAGTGCACCAATTGCAGGCGAAGCTGATGATTTTAGGTTCGAATTTAGCCATTATGATTCAATTTCTCCTTTCAAAATGCTGTCGACCATGGAATAGATTTGATCGTCGGTATAATTTTTCTGTTGGGCCGCGCCGGAAGGGCAGGCGGCGATACAGCATCCACAGCCTTCGCACAACACTTCATTGACAGTGACGATTCCTTTCTGCTCATCAAAAATCCGGGCTTCGTAGGGGCAGACCGGAATGCATAAGCGGCAGCCGCTGCAGACATCTTCATCCACAACCGCCACAATCGGGTCGTGAAAAAGTTCGTCGGAAGCGAACATGGCTTGAACCTTGCTTGCCGCTCCGCTGGCTTGAGCCACCGCCTCAGGAATATCTTTGGGGGCCTTTCCGGCTCCGGCCAGGAAAAGACCGGAAATAACACTTTCCACCGGGCGAAGCTTAGGATGGGCTTCTGATAAAAATCCGTCTTTATCCGTTCCCAATTTGAGGGTTTTTACAATTTCTTCGGTTCCTTTGGAGGGCTTCATGGCCATGGCCAGAACCACCATATCGGCGTTGATTTCCACGTCTTTACCGGAAAGGGTATCCACTCCCCACACCTTCAATTTTCCGTTTTCTTCAAAGACCCTGGACACTTTCCCTCTTAAGTAGACAACATCGTCATCTTCTATGGCCCGCTGCACAAATTCTTCGTAATTTTTTCCTCCTGAACGGATGTCAATATAAAATATATAGGCCTGGCCGTCAGGCACATGATGTTTGTAAAGCATGGCATGCTTGGAGGTGTACATGCAGCAGATTTTAGAGCAGTAGGATTTATGCATTTCCGGGTCTCTGGATCCGACACACTGAATAAAAACCACTTCCTTGGGGACTTTGTGGTCGGACGGTCTTAGAACCTGGCCCATGGTGGGACCGGATGCCGACAGCAATCTTTCGAATTCAAGGCCGTTGAGGACATCGGGGTATTTCCCATAACCGTATTCGGCGATTTGGTCTTTCCCGTAAAGGTCGTATCCGGTGGCCACCACTAGGGCTCCCACTTCCTCCTCTATGATTTCCGGCTTCATGTCATAATCTATGGCTTTGGGCTCGCAAACATCAGCGCATTTTCCGCAGGCGATGGGAACGAACCCCGGACAATTTTCAGCGTCGATAGTAAAAGTCGCTGGTATTGCTTGAGGGAAGGGGATGTAAATCGCTTTTCTTCCGGTCATGCTTTCATCAAATTCATTGGGAACCACCACCGGGCAGACTTCGGTGCAGTCATCGCAGAGTGTGCAAAGATTGGGATCCACATAGGTCGGCTTTTTCAAAATTTTCACCTTGAAATTGCCCACATATCCGGAAATCTCCTTAACTTCACTGTACGTCATCAATTTGATTTTGGGGTGCTTGGAAACCTCCACCATTTTTGGGGTCATTATGCACTGCGAACAGTCAAGAGTAGGAAAAGTTTCGGATAACTGGATCATATGGCCGCCGATGGAGGGGGATTTTTCCACCAGAATCACCTCATGGCCGGCATTGGCGATGTCCAAGGCGGCTTGAATACCGCTGATTCCGCCTCCCACCACCAGCGCTCTCTTGGTGACCGGAACGCTGATCGGCTGAAGGGATTCATTTCTGCGCACTTTTTCCACGATGCTGCGGGTGATCTTGACGGCCTTGTCGGTGGATTGTTTTTTGTCCTTGTGAACCCAGCTGCACTGTTCACGGATGTTGGCGATTTCGCACTGATAAGGGTTCAAACCGGAGGATTCCGTGACTCGACGGAAAGTGCTTTCATGAAGGTTCGGTGAGCAGCAAGCCACCACAACACTCTCCAGGTTGTGTTCTTTAATGGCTTCCTCGATGCATTTTTGGCCTGGATCGGAACACATGTACACATAATCTTCCGCATGGACCACATCTTCGTTTTTGGAGAGTTCTTCGGCCACTTTTTTCACGTCGACGGTTCCGGCAATGTTGATACCGCAATGGCAAACAAAAACTCCTGTCCTTTTTTTCATAGTATTACCTTATAATAAGATTTCTTGAATTCTCCTTAAAAAAGAATCCAATAAAACAATTCCATAGGGTTTGACGGTTTGTCTTCACTTATTCTCATCCAGGGTTTTTAATCCGTATTCGTAACCACGGTCAAAAGCCGTTTGATTCAGCTCGAGAAACCGGTCCGGGACCAGCCCTGGAAGCGCTTTTTTCATAACATCCGGGGCGGTGATCTTTGTGACGGAGGTGAAAAACCCCATCATCACCAGGTTGGCGATAATCCGGTTTCCCAACTCTTCGGCGATTCGGGTTGACGGAACGGCATAATGCTTGATTTGTCCCCGGACGGCTTTAAACTTCACCAAATCCTTGTCCGTGATCAGGATGCCGTCTTCCCGAAGTTCAGGTTCATACTTGTCAAAGGCTTCCTGAGACATGGACACCAGAATCTCAGGCCGTGTGATATAGGGATAGAGAACTCTTTCATCCGACACAACCAATTGGGAACTGCAGGCGCTCCCCCGGGCTTCGGGACCAAAGCTTTGGTTCATGGTGGCGAATTTGTTCCCATACAGCGAAAGAGCTTTTCCTGCAATGAGGGCACAGCGGATAATCCCCTGGCCTCCAAATCCGGAAAATCTAATCTCAGTCATCGTTATCTCCGTAAGGTTGATATTTATCTCCGAGAACACGGGACATATGAGTGTTCATTGAATCAAGGAATGTCGGCTTGTCTTTATCAACGAATTTTCCGACAATGAGTTTTCCCTGATAATTGATATCGAGGGTATCTGTTGGGGCACCGTGCTGAATCTCAGAGTTATCATAATAATATTTTAAAAGATTCAAGCCGTCTCCCAAGCGGTTCCTTCTTGCATACAAGGTCACGCAGGGGGTTATGACTTCGATAAAGGAGAACCCCTTTTTATTAAGCGCTTCCTGAATGGATTTAGTCACCCGGCGCAGATGCAGTGCCGTCCAGCGGGCGATGTAAGTGGCACCAGAGGCTTCAACCAGCCGGGGGAGGTTAAAAGCATATTCGAAATTGCCGTAGGGCGCAGTCGAAGCGTTTGCCTGAAGGGGAGTGGTCGCCGCCACCTGGCCTCCTGTCATAGCGTAATTGAAATTATTGACACAGATCACCACCAAATCCATGTTGCGGCGGGCGGCGTGAATGAGATGATTTCCTCCGATTCCAGCAATATCTCCGTCGCCGCTGAAGACAATCACTTTCATTTTGGGGGCGGCCAGCTTTAGGCCGGTGGCAAAAGGCAGAGCCCGTCCGTGGGTGGAATGGAAAGAATCCAATTTAACGTATCCGGCAACCCGGCCGGTGCATCCAATGCCGGAGACCACCGCGAGCCGGTCCAAATCGTATTGTTCTTTTCGTATGGCTTCGGCAAAAGACGTCACCACGGTTCCGATTCCGCAGCCCGGACACCAAATGTGAGGGATGCGGTCCATTCGGAGCATCTTTTCAATCGGATTTTCTTCTTTTTGAACGGGAGTGTTATTCATTGTGCGGCCTCCTTAATGGCGTTGAGAATATCGTTGGGATCATGAACCCATCCGCCGAGATGGGGGACACCCTGCACCCGGCACTTTCCTTTGGATGCCCGGTCCACTTCCAAAACGATTTGGCCGGCGTTGATTTCCGGCACCACAAACGCGTTGATTTTTCCGGCCAGCTCGAGAATGCGCTTTTCAGGAAACGGCCATACCGTGATCAGGCGGAGGGTTCCCACCTTGATGCCCTCTCTTCTGGCATTCTGTACGGCTTTTATGGCGACACGGGAAGTGATTCCATAGGAAATAACCACCACGTCGGCGCCATCAATCTGGTCTTCATCGTATCTGATGATTTTATCTACGTTTTTTTCAATTTTATCGATGAGGTGCTGCACATTGACTTGTTGACATTCAGCGTTGATGACCGGATATCCTTTTTCGTCGTGAGTTAAGCCGGTGGTATGGAAACGGTATCCGTCTCCGGCCTTGATCATGAACGGGACACCATTCTCGTCGGGCTTGTAAGGAAGATATTCCTCTTTCGGTCCTTCGTACCATTTCCTTTCCACGATTTCAATTTCCTCGGGGGGAGGAATCACCACTTTTTCGTGCATATGCCCCACGCATTCATCCGTCATGACTAAAACCGGAACCCGGTAGGTTTCCGCCAAATTGAAGGCCTCCACAGTCAAATCAAAGCATTCCTGGGGTGAATCCGGAGAGAGCGCGATAATACGGTAATCTCCGTGCGAACCCCACCGGGCCTGCATCATGTCCTGCTGGCCGGTGAGGGTGGGAAGTCCCGTGGACGGCCCGCCCCGTTGAACGTTGGCCACGACAAGGGGGGTTTCCATCATTACGGCCAGTCCGATATTTTCCATCATTAAGGAAAATCCGGGGCCGGAAGTGACGGTCATTGGCTTTTTGCCGCCCCAGGATGCTCCGACAAGAGCCGCCATCGAAGCCAACTCATCTTCCATTTGAATGAAAACACCGCCGATAGTGGGGATCCTTTCAGCGAACCGTTCTGCGGTTTCCGTGGAGGGGGTGATGGGGTAACCGGCGAAAAACCGGCTTCCCGCAGCCAATCCGCCTTCAGCCAGGGCATAGTCGCCGTCCATGAAATGGGACCCGGTCAAAACTCCTTTAGGATCTGCTTTGCGTTTTTTCAACGTCATCCTCCTTCTTAACGGTTACGAAAACAGCAAATTCCGGACATATTGTCTCGCAAAGCTGACAATAGCAGCAGTCAGATTCGTTTTTCACAAACGGGGGATGATATCCCTTCACGTTAAACTCTTCCGACATTTCCAAAACATCCCTGGGACAATATTCCACACAAAAGCCACATCCTTTACAGCGGTCTATTTCGATGTGGATTTCTCCTATAATCGGTTTTAATTCGCCAAAATAAATCATTTGTTCCTCACATCAATCCTTTTTCTTTTAATATGGGCGCGGGATCGATAAAGTGAAGGTTCAACTTCAAGCTTTCTTGATCACAGCCCAGAGCAATCGCCAGCAGCTGAGAGAAATACATGATGGGAATAGACTTGAAATCAGGATATATCTTAAGGGTCTGCTTCTGCCTGTGATCCAGGTTGAACGCGCACAAGGGGCAGCTGACCGCCACCACATCGGCCCCTTGCCGGACAGCGGAGGTGAGAATCTGGCGGGTCCGGTCGGCTATAATTTCAGGGTTGTCTACGGTCTTGTAAGCGCCGCAGCATTCGGTTTTATGGGGAAAATCAACGGGTTCTCCTCCCAGCGCGGTGACCAGGTCGTCCATGACCACGGGATTTTCCAAATCATCGAAGCCGACTTCTTTGGGGCGCACCAGATAACAACCGTAATAACTGGCGATTTTCAGATTTTTTAAAGGCTTGGTGACTTTACCGGCCAGCCCCTGGAAGGTGATTTCATCTCTCAGAAGTTCCAGCATATGATAAACCTTGACGTCACCTTGATATTTGACCTCTTCGCGGTACATGAGATCATTGATGATTTCCAGGCTTTCAGAGTCGTTTTGGACTCGCTGGTTGGCCCGCTTCAATGTGTTGTAACACATAGCGCAAAGAGTTATGACGCTGTCATCGGTCTTTGCTTCTTTCACGCGGATGAGGTTTCGAATGGGAGCCAGGTGGTGGATAAGGTCATCCGTGGCCATTGAAAATACCGTTCCGCAGCAATTCCAGCGGCTGAGTTCTTTTACCTCTATTCCCAGCGTTTTCAGAGCACATAAAGCCGAATCTTCAAAGTTTTTTGCATGATTCTTTAAAGTACACCCGGGATAATAACTTAACTTCATTATAATTTTTCCTCACTAAAAATGAGATTAAAACTGATTGAAACCATACCAATGATAAAGCTAAGATGTCATTTTCCGGAAACAGCTTATGAGGGCAATGGGGGGGACATCCATTTTTTCTTCATCGGACATTTTTTCCACCTTGACAAAATCTTCCCGTTTGCGGAGAAGAATTTGACGGATGGCCTCGATCACTTCAGCAATATTGATGCCTTTGGGACAGCGGACATTGCAGGTCATGCATGAAGCGCAGTTCCAAATGGACTGGGAATGGAACAGGTCCTCTTTCATTCCCAGTTGGGCCATCCTGATTATCTGATTGGGCAGAATGTCCATTTGGGATACGGCCGGACAGCCTGCGGAGCACTTTCCGCATTGATAACAGGTAAGGAGGTCCTGACCGCTGAGTTCTTCAACTTTCAGGATAAAAGGATCCTTCATTCGTTGGCGGGAAATATTAATTTTCATATGATACTCCCTTTTAGAAGCTGTGAATTAACAAAGCCTGGGTTATTCATAATAAAAAGGTGACGGCGGCTCCTGCGCCGCGCACCTGCGGCAATCACGGCCGGCTCATCATCCAGGATAGATATGATACATAATATATATAAATCCTTTGAAACAAAGATAACAGTACAGCACAATTGATATTATCTGTCAAGAAATAACCTGGGTTATTTATAAAAAAATACTCATTCTGTCCGTGCCGGCCGGATGGCCGCAGAGGCGGTGAGGCCTTCTGCTTTTCTCGCCTTTCCCGCCTTTCTCGCCCTCTCCAAACCAGACAAACCAGATAAACCAGATAGACGAAATGGACATTTTTTGTTATTTTTAAATGAATAGGAGGAAAATATGTTAAAAAAATCAATAAGGAAAGTTGCGGGAACGGCCGGGGTATTTTTGTTGGCGGCTTCTTTGTCATGGGGAGGTTTTCTCCGGGATGGACAGGAGGGAGAAGATTTAAAATCCCTCTTACCGGATATCTCCGGATGGAAAATGATGGAAGAACCCCGGTATTATCTTCCGGAATCGCTTTTTGAGTACATCAACGGGGCGGCGGAAAGTTATTTATCTTATGATTTTCAAAAATTAGTGGTTGTCCAATATGAGATTGAAGACGGAGGCAGCAATGTCTCTTTGGAAATTTATGATATGGAGAAACCCCTGAAAGCATTTGGAATATACAGTGCCGAACGGTTCCCTGATAACCGTTTTGTTGATATCGGGACCCAGGGCTATTTAGAAGAAGGGATTTTAAATTTTTTAGCCGGGCGGTATTACGTGAAAATGCTTTGCTTCGATTGCGGCGAAGACTGGAGTGACTATCTCAAAACATTCGCAGGGCGAATTGAGGAAAAAATCGGAGGGGAGTTTGAATTTCCTGCCCCCGCAAAAGCTTTTCCGGATGAAAATTTGATTGCCAACAGTCAGAAATTCATTCTGGAAAATTTCATGGGTTACGGATATCTTCACAGCGGTTATCAAGCCGATTACGAAATCAATGGCAATGAATTCACCGCATTCATTATCCAAGGAACGGATGAGGAGGATGCCCAGCATATGCTTGAGCAGTATCTGGATTCAAAAAAAGATCAGAAGACCGGCCAGACCGATGCTGTTCATCATATCAAAGACAGATACTATCATAATATTTATATCACCCGGACGGGGTCCTATGTATGCGGGGCAATGAAAATTCAGGACGGCATGGAGGATACCGGAAAATCTTACCTGGACAGCCTGGCGGAAAATATCAAAAAATTGTGAACACTGTTTGCTCCCTCCGGCCGGCAAGGAAAAACGTGATGTTTGTTCATTTTATAGAAATGATGAATATCGCTGTTAAAAAGGTTGACAAAAACATCGCCGTTTTTTCATGAATAAGCCAGGTCAGGAAGGGAAATAGATAACAGAGGAATTCCGTCCTTTTCCCTTGGCGGCGAGCAAAGCCCGGTCGCTTAAATTTATCATTTCGTCGGCTGAAATGTGAAGATTGAATTCATTGCTGGTTCCCCCAACGCTGACAGTCACAGAAAAACCCTTGGATTCTGAGGGAAAAGACATATTTTCCACTGTTTTCCGGAGGCGCTCCGCTATTTTAGGAATAAAGCTCTTAAGACAGTCGGGAAAAACGGCTAAAAATTCATCTCCTCCATAGCGGCCGATTTTGTCATAGCTTCTCGCCGATTGTTTCAACCGGGAAGCAATTTCCGATAAAACTTTATCACCGGTTTGATGTCCCAGGGAATCGTTTATTTTTTTGAAATTATCTATATCGCACATGATAACACCAGTGGATTGACCGTATCTTTTTCCCCGGGACACCTCTTCTTTTAAAAAATCAAGAATTTTTTTACGGTTCCATAACTGAGTGAGGTTATCCGTGAGGGCCATTTCCAGGCGGTCATCTTCAAGTCTGATGATTCTTTCACCGTTTTTCAACCGGACTCTCAGCTCAAGGAAATCAAACGGTTTGGTGATATAGTCATCAGCTCCTGAAGACAAACCATCGATAATGTCCTCCTGCCGGTCTTTTCCGGTCAGAAGAATAACATAGATATATTTTCCTTTGTCATTTTCTGTTTTTTGGCGTACTCGCCGGCATAATTCAATGCCATCCATATTCGGCATTTCCCAGTCAAAAACGGCTAGACGAATTTCCTTGCTAACATCGGCGTGATCCTCCGGTACCCCGGAAATGATATCCCAGGCATCTTTTCCATCATGGGTGACGATGACGTCATAACCCCAATCATGCAAATTTTCCTTCAATGCGCGGGCGGTTATGGTATCGTCTTCAGCTAATAAAACTTTCATGGCCGTTCTTGTCTTTTAATTTAATATTTTATCATTGTTTTTTCAATGCTTGGATTTCGTCGGGCGGGCATGACGCCGTACCGCGGCCCTTCACCACAGGATCACCATGATTCCGAAAAAACGGGGGACTCCCGGTAAAGGCGCTGTTGAGTTTTATGTGTCAAATGGAATATAATTTTCTTGGATAAGTGATATGAAGGCAAATAAAATCATCACGGCATTTTTATTTATCATAGTGGTGTTTATCATCGGAGTCGTTTTGCGTCTGGCAAAACCGGTGTTATTCCCGTTTTTTTTAGCCATTTTTATTTCATTTGTATGGTATCCGGTCCTTGATTTTTTTACCAGCATAAAGGTCCCCCGTGTTATTGCTATCATCGTGATCATCCTTCTGACTTTTTTTATTCTTTATCTTCTTGGAGCCCTTTTTTATTCAGCAGGCAGAACCTTTGCGGCGGAATTTCCCCGTTATGGAGATCGGATCAATGCGATTCTGTCAAATCTTTTGATCAAGCTGGACCTTCAGAGATTTCAGCTTGAAAATATTGATTGGATCGGCCAGCTCGATATTGATCGAATCGGAAGAATTCTGGGGTCTTCATTGGGCCCGTTCTTTTCTTTTATGTCCAATTTATTCCTGGTGTTGATTTTTTTGATTTTCATCATGTCCGGAAGAGGAAAAACCAAGGAAAAAATTCAAAAATATATGGATAAACCGCGGGCGTCCCGCGTTATACGGGTGATTAAAAATATCGACAGCCAGATTCAAAGATATTTGGCCATAAAAACCGTGGTGAGCTTGTTCACAGGCGTGTTTGTGACCATTGTGCTTTTGTTTTTCGAAGTGGATTTTGCTGTGGTTTTCGGATTTTTTGCTTTTTTGCTGAATTATATTCCCAATATCGGTTCTTTCATCGCCACTTCTCTTCCGTTGGTTGTGGCTGTTTTCCAATTTGAATCGCTCTGGCCGGTGTTTTGGATTTTTGTCCTTTTGTTATCCATTCAAATGATTATGGCCAATGTGGTGGAGCCGCGTTTAATGGGACAGGGTTTGGGCCTCAGCCCTTTGGTGGTCTTGTTTTTTTTGTTTTTTTGGGGGTGGCTGTGGGGACTCCCAGGTATGATTCTTGCTGTTCCCATAGCCGCCATAATCAAGATTGTCTGCAGCAATGTGCCGGAATTGGAGATCATAGCCGCCTTGATGAGCAAAGATTGAGCGCTCCAGAATGCGTGCCCGGATTATTCCGGTCAGCAGGTGAGATGAAAAGCTCCGCATGTCTTTTTGCGGGAACAGTATTTATTAAATTCCTTCATGGCCGTTTTGGTTTTTTTTATGATTAATTCTATATCAAGCTCCCGGCATTTACGGATCAAGTCTTCATTGACTTTCATCCGGCCGGCGTAACCTGTTCCGACAATCAGCACTTCGGGGTTTTCTTCCAGGATAGCCTGAATGTCTTCCAATTCTAAACAGTGTCCTGATTTCCGCCGCCATGGAGAGTCAATCCGGTCCGGGAAAACGATCAAGTCTTTGGAATAGAGGTCACTGTTGATTTTCATTTTTCCAAAGGAATAGGATTCAATCATTTTTTTTTCTTCTTATGAGAAAAGTATCAGAGCTTATATTCTGCAGTTTCCGGCCTATGAGATGTTTCATGGCTTTTTGGGCGGCTTTTTGCTCAGCTTCTTTCTTGGAAATTCCTTTGGCTTTAGCTAAAACTTGATCTTGACTGCTGACTTCAACAAGAAACTGTTTTTTATGATCAGGTCCCTTGGTGGTGACGGCTTGATAAACCGGCGCGGGGTAATTCTCTTTCTGCAAATGTTCTTGAAGAGCGGATTTGTAATTATTGATAAAAAAATGATTCATATCGATTTTCTTAAAAAAAACATTCAAATATTCCAGTAAAAAACGGCTGACCGTTTTTATTCCTCCATCCAGGTACAATGCCGCTAATAAAGCCTCAAAAGCTCCGGCGAGGATGGTTTTTTTCTTCCGCCCGCCGCTTTTGATTTCTCCTTTCCCGAGACGGATGTATTTGCTCAAGGGGATTTTTTGAGCAAAAACAACCAGTGTTCCGGTGGAAGCCGCGGCTGATTTCAATTTGGACATTTCGCCTTCATTGAGTTGAGGATAATTCCGGTAAAGATAATCAGCGATGATGAAACCGAGAACCGAATCACCGAGAAACTCCAAGACTTCATTATCGGCGGTTTCACCCCCGGCTTCATAAGCATAAGAGCTGTGGGTCAATGCCTGGAAAAGGAGAGAATCCTCAGAAAAATGATAATCGATTTTGTTTTGTAATTTTTCTAAATCAGCAGACATGTCGTGATCGATTCGAATCAAGCCGGATAAACAATTTTTCCGCCCACAATGGTCATTTCCGGAATCCCTTTTAAATCCATGCCGTGGAAAGGATTGTTCCGGCTTTTGGACAGGAAAGAATTGACGTTGACAGTCGTTTTCTTTCTTAAGTTCAAAATGGTTAAATCGGCATCAGCGCCTGCGCTTATCCGGCCCTTGTCATTCAGCCCGAGGATTCGGGCTGGATTTGTGGAGATCAATTCCACGAACCGGAGCAATGAAATGATTTCTTTGCTGACCAGCCGGTCGAGACATAAAGAAACCGCGGTTTCCAGACCGTTTATACCGAAAGGAGCCTGGTCGAATTCAACATCTTTCTCATCCGGTGAATGAGGGGCGTGATCCGTGGCCAAAACATCGATGGTGTGGTCCTTGAGAGCCTGCCGGAGAGCTTCCTGGTCTTTTCGGCTGCGCAGCGGAGGATTGACTTTAAGACTGGTGGAGAAACTTTCCAGTGAAGAGTCATCGAGGAATAAATGATGAGGGGTCACTTCACAGGTCACCGGAACCCCGCGTGATTTGGCTTCCCGTATTAAATTCACCGATCCGCAGGTGCTGACATGGGCGATATGCACGGGAGAACCTGTTTTTTCCGCCAGGATGATATCCCGGGCCACTATAACGTCCTCGGAGTAATCCGGTATTCCTTTCAAGCCTAAAAGATATGAGGTGGGGCCTTCATTCATAACTCCGCGGTTACTGAGATTTAAATCCTCACAGTGATCGATAATCAAAGCCGTGATGGTTTTGCCGTACTCCAGGGCCCGCCGCATGATCTCACTGTTCCAGACAGGTTTTCCATCATCTGAAAACGCAACGGCTCCCGCGTTTCGAAGTTCAGCCATCTCAGTGAGGGCTTCCCCCTGGAATTTTTGAGTGACGGCGGCGATGGGGAATACATTGACGGAGGAATTTTTTCGGGCTTGAGAAAGAATAAATTCAGTGACGCCCGTGTTGTCGTTGGGAGGAGAGGTGTTGGGCATACAGGCGATGGATGTGAATCCTCCCTTGGCGGCCGCCGCTGCGCCCGTTTTTATGGTTTCTTTCTGTTCCTGGCCGGGTTCCCGGAGGTGGACATGCATATCGATAAATCCTGGAGCCACAACTTTTCGGGACGCATCAATGACCCGGGCGGACGGATCATTAATACGCGTCTCCACCCTAATGATTTTCTTTTTTTCGATCAATATATCCAGGGTGTCGTCGGTCCCGGAAGCGGGATCGATGACGCGCCCGTTTTTAATCAGGTATCTCACTCTCTTTTCCTCCTAGTAATAAATAAAGAACAGCCATCCTTACGGCAATGCCGTTTTCGACTTGTTTAAGAATAACCGATGTGTGGGAATCTGCCAGATCAGCTGAGATTTCCACTCCGCGGTTGATGGGACCGGGGTGCATGATAATGGCGTTTTTATCCGCTTTCTGAAATCGTTCCGGAGTCAATGTGAAAAGATTCCGGTATTCGCGCAGAGAGGGGAAATATTTTTGTTTTTGCCGTTCCATCTGAATTCTCAGCATCATTATAACGTCGGCGCCTTCAATGGCCCGGTCGAGGCTGTAATGAATTTCCCCACCCATTTGCGAAAAAAAACCCGGGACGAGGGAGGGAGGACCGGCCAGAATCACCCGGCTCCCCATTTTTTTCAGGAGGTGAAGATTGGAGCGGGCCACGCGGCTGTGCAGTATGTCTCCCACGATGACGACTTTCAATCCTTTGAAATCATTTTTTATCTGCCGTATGGTCAAAGCATCCAGCAGGGCTTGAGTGGGATGCTCGCGGGTCCCGTCTCCGGCATTTATAACATGAGACCGGCAGAAAGTGGTTAAAAAATGCGGAGTTCCGGAAGCGGAATGCCTGATAATCAACGCATCTGTGTGCATGGCCTCCAAATTTAGAACCGTGTCTTTTAAGGATTCCCCCTTAACCGCGCTGCTGGTTGATTTGCTGAAGTTGGAGATGTCGGCGCTCAAGCGTTTAGCCGCTATTTCAAAAGAAGTCCGGGTTCTGGTGCTGGGTTCGAAAAACAGATTGACTATGCTTTTTCCTCTTAAAATGGGGACTTTTTTCACATCCCGCATAGATATTTCAGACAGGGATTCCGCTGTGTTAAGTATGTGGGTGATATGTTCGGGCTGCAGAGGCTGAATTCCGGTTAAATGTTTTTTATCAAAAGACAATGTGATTCTCCTCTTAGGGACTTAAGATCCTGATGCCGGTGTTTTTAATTTATGCCTTCAGGTTCCACAATTTGAACTTCGTCTTTTTTGTCGATTTCTTTCAAATGGACCCTGACCTTTTCCCTGCGGGACGTTGGAAGAAATTTACCCACATAATCCGCACGAATAGGCAGTTCGCGGTGGCCCCTGTCAACAAAAACCATCAATTGGATAGTCTTGGGACGGCCCAAATCAACCAGGCTGTCCATAGCGGCGCGAATCGTTCTTCCAGTGAATAAAACATCATCCACCAGCAGCACATCCTTTTCCGTAATAGAAAAGGTGATCTCTGTTTTTTTTACGGAATGCTGTTCCAGTTCGGAAAAGTCGTCCCGGTAAAGCGTGATATCCAATACGCCCACCGGAACCTCGACGCCTTCGAATTCCTTTATTAAATTGGCAAGCCTGCGGGCGATGAAAACACCGCGCGTCCGGATTCCGATGATTACCAGGTTTTTGAGGTCACGGTTTCTTTCCGTGATTTCTGTTGCCATTCTGTTGAATGCTCTTTTTATTTTGGGGGCATCCATAACCCGGGCTTTGATTTTATCCGCCATCTCTCACTCTCCTTGGTTTTTCCAATCAGACTGAATCCCTTGACTTGTTTTTGTCACTCATTAAAAAATGCAATATGCGGGTCTAAAAGTCAAGGAGAAACGGAGGATGCTTGTTCGAAATAGGTGCGGGCGGATTGAAGGTCCTTGCGGATTTGTTTTCGCAGCGCCTCAGGGTTCTGGAAACATTTTTCATTCCTGATTTTTTTTAGGATTTCCACTGTCATGTGTTTTCCGTATAGCGGAGAATCGATATCAGTGAGATATGTTTCGACATTCAGGTGATTCTTCCTGTGATTGCCGGGATGAAAAGTAGGGCGGGTCCCGATATTGGTTAAAGAAGGATGATTTTTTCCATTGAAACGGCTGCGGGATATAAAAACCCCCGGGGGCAGGATTTCATTTTCCGGAAGAAGATTGGCTGTGGGGAAACCAAGCATGCGGCCCCGGGAATGTCCCTTTATCACTCTGCCGCGTATGGAATACGGTTTGCCCAAAAAGAGGTTGGCCTTTTCGATTTGACCGGCGTGCAGATACCGGCGGATGGCGCTGCTGCTGACTGGCTCATCATTCAGCTTGACTGGGCCGACAGAATGAACGCAGATATTAAAAAAAGAGGCTGATTTTTTTAAAGAGTCCGTGTCTCCGCTCCGGTTTTTTCCGAATTTGAAATTGCTTCCGACAATAACATGTTGAGCCCGGAGATTTTTATGTAAAATATTTTCAACGAAATCAGAGGGGGCGGTGGCCGCAAAATCTTTATCAAAAGGAATGACCAGAGCGATGTCGATTTGAAATGAGGCGATATCATCCAACCGCTGGTTCAAGGTTTGAATAAGCTGAATTTTTTGCGGATGAATCATTTTTCCGGGGTGGGGAAAAAAAGTGACCGCCAGGGAGGAGACCTTGTGCTTTTGAGAAATATCCAAAAGGCGTTTGAAAATGTGCTGATGTCCGGCATGGACTCCATCAAAATTGCCGATAGCCGCAGCAGTCGGTTTTTCAAAGGAAGGAAGGTCGTTTAAATTGAGATAAATTTCCATTATTGGAGAGCTGCGTCCATGCAGAAATCAAAAAAAACCGGAGATTTGTCATCCGGATTCATCAGGACTTGACCGAGTCGATGGTTTCAATATAAATATTTTTGAGCTGGCTCAGAGCGTCGTTAAGCACTTTTTCTTCCTGTTCATCCAGGTTTCCTTCGGTTTTTTCTTTAAGAAGGTCCAGCAAATCGATAAGACGTTTAGCCAGTTCAATATTGATGTCATCCTTTTTCTGAGTTACCGGATTGGAGATTTGTCCCAGCTTGACCATGGCCTGGGTATAAAAAGGAAGCATCAAGGAACCAAAATCAAGAGGGGGGATGATATCTTTTCGGGGACCTGTGTTTTTATCACTCATTTATTATCCTGCGGCATTTAAGCCGTTTGGCTATTCGGGAAGAAAATAATACAATATTGTTTTATCAAATTCAAGGAGCCTTTTATGGATGATGCCCAAACAGCGGGACGGAAATTTTCTGAACTTATCCGTATTATAGACCGGCTGCGGGGAGAACAAGGATGCCCCTGGGACAGGAAACAAACCGCCCGGACTCTTGTGAATTTTTTTCTAGAGGAAGTGTATGAAGCGGTTGATGCCGTCGTCACCGAATCAACCATGGATTTGAAAGAGGAATTGGGCGACGTTTTGATGGAAATTGTTTTTTTAGCCAGGATTTATAAAGAAAAGGGACAAATGACCATGACGGAAGTGGTTGAGGGCATCAACCGGAAAATGATTCACCGGCACCCTCATGTTTTCGAAGAGCAAAAGAAATTATCCACTGCCGGAGAAGTGAGGGATGAGTGGAACCGGCGGAAAAAAAAGGATAAGTCCCGGCGTTCGCTGCTGGATGGGATCCCCCGTCATACTCCGGCTTTGCTGGAAGCCTTTCAAGTCGGTTCAAGAGCAGCTGCATATGGATTTGATTGGGAAAATGCAGAGAAGGTGTTAGAAAAAGCGAAGGAAGAGTGGCATGAAATGGAAGCCGCTGTGAAGGCGCGGGACCGGAGTAAAACGGCGGAAGAATTGGGCGACCTTTTTTTCGCATTAGCCCAAACTTCCAGGCATTTGAAAATCAATCCTGAAGTCGCATTAAAAAGAGCGAACCTGAAATTTATGAGGCGGTTTCAATATATCGAAAAAAAACTCCATGAAAAAAATAAAGACCTTGAAGAGGCCGGCCTGGAGGAAATGGAAGCATTATGGCTTGAATCAAAGTCCTGTTTAGACTAACCCGTTCAGCTTGAATGCGAACCATTCATCCGGCCCGGATTTTGCTTGCGCTGAATCAGGCCGGCTTTGATAAATGGGTCCAAATCACCGTCAAGAACACGGTCCACATCGCCGGTCTCGACTCCGGTCCGGAGGTCTTTAATCATTTGATAGGGATGAAGGACATAAGACCGGATTTGATTGCCCCAGGCGATTTCGGATTTGGCGTCTTCCAGTTTTTCCAGTTTTTCGTTTTGTTTTCTTTTTTCCAGTTCATAAAGCCGGGATTTCAGCACTTTTAAAGCCGCAGCTTTATTTTTGTGCTGGGATCTTTCATTCTGGCATTGCACCACGATTCCGGTAGGAAGGTGGGTGATGCGCACAGCGGAGTCCGTCACATTGACATGCTGGCCGCCGCGCCCGGACGCCCGGTAGGTGTCGATTCGAAGCTCATCCTGTGAAATTTCGAGTTGGATATCTTCTTCAATTTCCGGATATACGAAAACCGCCGCAAAGGAGGTGTGGCGCCTTTTATTGGCGTCGAACGGTGAGATGCGCACCAAACGGTGAACCCCGCTCTCCAGGCGTAAAGTTCCATACGCATAATCTCCGCTTATGTGCAAGGTGGCGCTTTTAATTCCGGCTTCTTCACCTGGAGAGACATCCAGGATTTTGGTTTTGAATTCCTTTCTTTCAGAGAAACGAAGATACATGCGCAGAAGCATTTCCGACCAGTCCTGGGATTCAGTGCCTCCGGCCCCCGGATGAATGGTCAGGATGGCGTTGAAGGAGTCTTCTTTTTCTGTGAAGAGTGTTTTTAATTGGGCGTCTTCTAATTTTTGTGAAAATTCCTTGAGAACCGACTCCAAATCACTGCGAACATTCTCACCTTCATCGCTGAGCTCTAAAACAACCTCCAATTCATCTTTGCTTTCCTGCAGCATATCGAATAAGGCCAGGCTGTTTTCCAGCCGCTTTTTTTTCTGTTGAAGGTGTTGAAGTTTTTTTTGATCTTCCCAGTGTTCAGGAGACGCCAGGTCAGCCTCAACTTCTTTTAAACGGGATCTTTTTTTCTCCAGGTCAAAGATAACCTCTGAGTTCTTCAAATTTATTGAATAATTCTTTCGATTGTTCTTTTAAATCCGATAAACTTTTTGACGTATCGTTCATTTTTTCACCTTTTTTCCGGCATTGCGGTTTGAAAAAAACAGGGAAAGAATAAGGAATAATGCGGTTATTGTCAAGCTGAGGCAGGAAAGCCAATCTCCGAAACGGACATAGGGGGATTGATCCTTATTTATGGCTATCCGGGCGTTTAAAAAAGCTTGGGTGTTCAAACCGGTTCTGGACAGAATCCTTCCGGTGGGGGCTATAACTCCGCTGACTCCAGTGGTGGCGGCTCTCAACAGATAACGCCGGTTTTCCACGGCCCGGATCACGGCGATGGCGAAATGCTGATAAGGAGCGGAGCTGGTGCCGTACCAGCCGTCATTGGTGATTGTGACCAGGAATCCGGCTCCCCGTTGTGTGAATTTTCTGACTAAACCCGGGAAAATGATTTCATAGCATATCGGCGAACCGAATTCATGGCCGTTGAACTTGTGAAGCCGCAGCTCTTGGCCGGGAGTGAGTTCCCCGATGGCGTGGGTGAAGGTGGAGAGGAATCCGAATATGAATTTATAAGGCGTGTATTCGCCGAAAGGGACCAGATGCGTTTTATAATAAGAGCTGAGCGAAAGATCGGGACTCACACAGACGGCGGCATTATAATATTCCGTTTCCCCGCCGGCGGATGAGGACTCATTGCTTCCCACCAGAAGAGTGCATCCGGTTTTTTGAACAAAATCAAACAAACGGCGGGACAGCAGGGGGTAAATTCCAAAATCGCAGGTGAAACAAAGAGGAACGGATAATTCCGGCCAGACAATTAAATCGGCGCCCTCTTCATAAGCCCGCCGGCTGAGTTCCAGGTGGCGGTTGAAAAGGCTCATGAAACGGCCGGTATCGACGGCCGAAAAATCAGTCGCAGCCGGAGTGTTGCCTTGAACAACGGCCCCGTTGAAAGTGACTTCATCGGCCTGCCTGCTGTTGATACTCAAATATCCTCCGGTATGCACGGCCAAAAGGAGCCCCAAGGGCAGGAGAAGAAGCCTGGGTTTTTTTTTTAATGCACTCAAACATATCAAGCTTTGAAAAAGAATTATGGTCAAAGATAACCCGTAAACTCCGGTGACGGAGGCCAATTGAATGAAATAAAGATTAAATGCCTGGCTGTTCCCTAAAAGTCCCCAGGGGAAGCCGGTGAATAAATGGGTGAGAATATATTCCGTGGTCACCCAAAGGAACGGTGCGAGCAGGTAGGCCTTCAGGGCGAATTTTTTTTTCACCAGGGCGAAAGACCATGCGAATAAACCCCAAAACAGCCCTAAAAAAAGACCAAACAACAGGTAAATCATAACGCTGAAAACCGGTGACAAACCTCCGTAATAAGCTGGAACAGCGGGAATCCAATAAAGCAGGACCGCGTAAAAAAAGAATCCTGCGATCGTCCCCCGCATAAAAGCTTGACGGGAAGACCACCGGGATAAAAGCAGCAAAAAGGGGATCAGCGCCACCCAGGCCAAAAAAAAGAGATTGAATTTGGGAAAAGCGGCCGCGGCTGCGGCTCCGCTTGCGCAGATTAAAAGCCAATCACTCAATCTGTTTTTTAAAATAATGATAGAGCGGCGGTTTTCTGTCATGAGCCAGGATGGAAATTTTAAAATTCCGGAAGATGGCTATTCTTGGACAATGAAATAATCCGCGCTCTTTTTATTTTGATCACGGGCCAGCCGCTGGATGATTTGTTCGGCATTTTCACGGTTTTCATAGCCGCCCACCCGGACCCGAAACAACCGGCGGTCTCCAGAAGAAGGCTCAACCACCAAAGCGGGGTAACCCAGTTGCTTGAGGGAATCCACCTCTTTTTGAGCGTTCGACCGGTCCGAGTACGCACCGACTTGTATATAATAAAGTTCGCCTCCGGATTGAACCGGAACCGGTTTTGTCTTCACGGCTTCGGGCTTTTCGGTGCGCTGTTCCTGGGCTTGCTTATGAGACTCGATTTCCTCGCTGATCGGATCCGCAGGTTCAGGGATAACCGGTTTTTTTTCGGTAACCTGTTCAATGGACTGGGTGGGGTATGGGGTGGATTCCTCGATTTCGAACTGTTTTTTTCCCACTGAAACCCCCAGCAAAAACACCACCACTCCTAAAACGAGAACCGCCATGAAAATAAAAATCAGCATGGAGCTGGATATCTGAATTTCCCGGTAATCTTTATTCCTCATCTTCACTGCCTGTGTTTGATTGTTTCTTCATAAAAGACGTTATAAAGTCAATCGGAAGCGGAAAGACAATGGTGGAATTTTTCTCCGCTGCAATTTCAGATAACGTGCCCAAAAACCTTAACTGCAGGGCCTGGGGATTTTTGGAAAGGATGGCCGCGGCTTGGGTGAGTTTTTCCGAAGCCTGGAATTCACCCTGTGCGTGAATGACCTTGCCCCGCCTTTCCCGTTCGGCTTCCGCCTGCCTGGCGATAGCCCGGATCATATTCTCCGGAAGGTCCACATGTTTAACTTCCACCAGCTGGACCTTGATTCCCCACGGGTCGGTGTGTTTATCAATGATTTCCTGCAGCTGATTGTTCAATTTTTCTCTTTCGGAAAGCAGCTCATCCAAATCCGCTTCACCCAGGACGCTTCTCAAAGTGGTTTGAGCCAGTTGGGAAGTGGCAAACAGGTAATCCTCCACCGAGACGACGGATCTCATGGGTTCCATGACCCGGAAATAAACCACCGCGTTGACTTTAACTGTGACATTATCGCGGGTGATGACATCCTGCGAGGGAACGTCCATGGTGACAACCCGGAGACTGATGCGAACCATCCGGTCGATAGGGGGGAATACAAATATCAATCCCGGACCCTTGGGCTTGTCCAGAACCCGGCCCAGACGGAAAATGACGCCCCGTTCATATTCTTTCAGAATCTTAATGGCATTCAGTAGGTATAATACGACAAGACCAATGACGATCACCGGAAAAGTTAGCATAGTCTCCTCCTTAATCTAAGTTAATGACCTTTATTTTAAGGTTATCGAGCATTTCGACAACCTTGATTTTACTGCCTGCCGGGATGTCTTCATCCGCCACCGCGTCCCAGATTTCACCAAAAACAAATACTTTTCCTTCCGGGTTCAAGTGAGTTCGCGCTGTGCCGGTCTCACCGACTAAACCTTCTCCTCCGGTTCGAACCCGTCCGGCCTGCGACCGGATGGCGATAATTATCAGGAAAATGAAAATCAGTGATAATCCCAAAGCCACCGGAATGATAAAACTCAAGTCCGGTTTCAATTCGGGTATCGGTGCGTCGATGAGCATAATGGATCCTAGAAGCAGGGCCGCGATTCCTCCAAGAGACAGGATACCATAACTTTGTATTTTAATCTCTAAAATAAACAATCCCACCGCCATGAATATCAAAATCAGGCCGACGTAATTAATGGGCAGGATTTGAAAACTGAAAACAGCCAAAAGGATGCAGATACCACCGATGACGCCGGGGAAAATAGCGCCGGGATTGGAAAACTCAAAATATAATCCCAGCAATCCCACCATAAACAGGATGTAAGCAAGATTGGGATTGGAAATGGTCAGTAAAAATTTTTGCCGGCGGGTCATGGCGATTTCAATAACGGGCTCGTCTTTCAACTCCAGAACTGTTTCTGTATCATTGAATCTCAGAATGCGTTCCCCGTGTAATTTATCAATCAAAATTCCGCTGTCGGCGGCGATAAAGTCGATAAGCCCGCCGTTTAAAGCTTCTTCTTCGGTATAAGACAGGCTTTCCCTGACGGCTTTTTCCGCCATATCAATATTCCGCTGTCTTTTCTTGGCGAGGGATTTGATGTATGCGGCCGCGTCATGGGTGACTTTTTCCGCCATGGTCTCATCCATGGCCTGTCCGGTCAGGGATATGCCGACCGGATGAGCGGCTCCGGTGCTGGTCCCCGGGGCCATGACAAAAACGTCACACGCCACAGAGATGAAGAATCCGGCGGAAGCGGCCCGGGCGCCGGAGGGGCTGACATAAGACACAACCGGAACCCGGGAATCCAGAATGGATTCGATGATTTTTCGCATGGATGTGTCCAGCCCTCCGGGCGTGTTGATGTGCATGATCAGGAGTTTGGCGTCTTCCTGTTCCGCCTTTTCAATGGATTTGCGGATATATTCCGAGGTCACAGGATGAATGGGGGCGTCAAACCTGATTTCAATGATGGACGGATACGTTGAAACCGGAGTCATTCCGGCAATAATAATAAGAATTAGAAGACGCTTTTTCACTTTGATTTTATTATAGATAGGTGTGTTTCTGAAGTCAATATTTTATCTTGACTTTTCATTGTCAATCCACTTTAATAATAATCTGGATGATGAACAGGCGGGGGCTGCCGTAAAGGCGAGGCGTCCTCAGTTGTGTTTTCCGGCACTCCGCCCGAAAGTTGAAAAAAATGAGGAGCTATTTATGATCAAAAACGACATCGCCCAGACCATCGAAAAGAACTCAAATTTTAACAGGGCGAAGTCTTTTCAGGTTGTGGAAGCAATACTGGATTCCCTTAAAGAAGCTCTTTCAAACGAGGAAAAGATTGAAATCAGAGGGTTTGGCAGTTTTAAAGTCGTGAATAAAAAGACAGGATACGGCCGGGATATACGCCGGGAAAAACAGATGAAAATCGAAGAAGGAAAACGAATCAAATTCCGGCCGGGCCAGGATTTAAAAAAGATAGATATATAATCCATCCCCCCCTATGGCCACAAAGAAACCATTTTCTAAGTCATTATTCATGGCGGTTTCGCCACACGCGACAAATGAAAATGTACAGGTTTAATTTTTTCAGAGGCCTTTTGCCTTTCTCGCTCGTCTCGCCTTTCTCGCGTTTCTCGCCCTCTTCAGAAGCCTGGCTTATTCACGGGCCGAAGGGTACGGTGTCATCGCAATTTTTTTTATGAATAGGTCAGGCTAAGTAATAGGTCAGACAATGAAATCTAAAAATACAAAAAATTCCGGCATTAAAACCTATCCACTCCACACCCGCCCCAGTAAAGTCAGCATTGCTGACTTCGGGCGTCCCTGGAAAAAAGAAAATTCTTTTCAGGATTTCATGATGTCAATGCCTGATATTCTCGCCGGTAAAGATTTTAAAGAGTTCATAAACATCATGATCTCATCGCGCCGTAAAAAAAAACCGGTTGTTTTTGCTTTTGGAGCCCATGTGATTAAAACGGGATTAAGCCCGGTTCTTATTGATCTTGTGAAATCAGGCTGGATACAGGGTTTGGCCATGAACGGGGCCGGAATCATCCATGATTTTGAAATCGCATACAGCGGGAAGACTTCCGAAGACGTTTCCATTCAATTAAAGGACGGCTGTTTTGGAATGGCGCGGGAAACCGGAGAAATTATAAATCAAACTTTGAATAAAGGGCGGGAGAATCGAAAAGGCTTAGGGGAGTCCATCGCCAGGATGATCCATGAATCGGGTTTTAAATTCAAAAATCACAGCCTGATGGCCGCTGCCTATGGTGCCGGAATTCCCGTGACCGTCCATGTGGCGGTGGGAACCGATATCACCCATCTTCATCCCAGCGCCAGGGGAGATGTGTGGGGAGAGCTGGCCATGAGGGATTTTTTCAAATTCTGCGGAATGGTCGAGAAATTGGAGGGCGGGGGTGTCTTCATCAATGCCGGTTCTGCGGTGATACTGCCTGAAGTTTTTCTTAAAGCTGTTGCTTATATTCGCAACAGGGGGTGTTCTCTGCAGGATTTTTCCACAGCCGTCTTTGATTTTATCCGCCATTACCGGCCGGCTGAAAATGTGGTTAAAAGACCGGTGGCGGGAGGTCCGGGCCGGGGATTTTATTTTATCGGCCACCATGAGATCATGCTCCCTCTTTTGGCGGCGGCATTGAAATCTTGGGACGACCCTTTTC
>JAWODN010000073.1:0-13398 GCA_046483285.1 Candidatus Aminicenantota bacterium
TTGCGGATAATCCGGCATGAAACGGGAACCAAACAAGACAACGGAAGCCTGATTGGGGCGGCCATCCCGGAGCAATCTCAAGCGCTTCAGAATATCCGGAATAGCGTTGCCGGTTGACTCCGGTAAACGGCCTGCGGCAATTCCAAGCCGCACCGTGCGAAGAATTTCCTCGGAATCCAGGATAGTGTCATCATAGCCTCCGGCCGGTTGGTTTTCCCATCGAATGCGGCTATGCGCTCTCTCATTTAGAAGGCGCTGATAAGTTTCCTGGGGCATAATTGAAGTTGTCGATCCAATCCGCTGGTACGGCCGCCCATTAAAGGCATACGGACGGGATTCGGGATTGGGAATCGCTTCCAGGACCAGCACCGCTTTGTTATCTGCGACATTTACACGGTCCTGGTCAATAGATCCCGGCGGCTCGAATTTCTGAAGCAGTTCCGCCACTTCCCGAATCGTCTTATCGGAAACCGTCTGACCGAGGATGCGGCCCTCCGGCGTGACACCAATCAACACCCGGCCGCCGGTTCCGTTGAGCATGCCACAGAGCGTTTCCGCAGCCCGCCGCAATTGGCCGGTGGATTTCTTAAACTCCAAAATCTCCGATTCTCCACCGGATACCAGCAATTTCAGCTTTTTACGATCCATTTTCCATCTTTATGTTATTCATTTGTGTCTATACGTGTCTATTCCAGAACGATACGCACCTTACCGGGCTCCTTGCCCTTAGTGAGATCGTCCAGGTAATCCTCAAACCTTTTCTTCATCTCAGCCGGTGTTGCGGGTGAACCGCCGGAGAGCAGCGCAGCTCGTAGGTCCTCCGTCTTGACGGGCACCTTTTGAAGGCCGGAAAGCACCTCGCTCAGGGCATGGATGAAATCCTGGCCAAGATCATCGGGCAACTCCCGCTTCTTGATAAAGCCGTTCACCAGCTTCTTGGGTTCGGGCTTGAGCAGATCCAGGTTCCCCTTGGTGGTCGGGTCCTCCAGGTTGGTGAGCAGCGTCTGGGTCCAGTTGGCCACCAGCTTATCCAGCTCGTCGTCCAAACCGTCCAGCACCGTCCCTGCCGGTGCGGTGGGCGGCTCTGCTTCCGGCTTATAGTTGCAATGCGGGCATACCGGTGATGCGTCCAGTTCCTGCTCGGTGAGGGCAAAGCAGCTCTTCAATCCGGCCAAGCGGTTTTGAAAGTCACTCAGGTGCTGGCGGGGCATCAACTCGATTGTTGAGAGCTTCTGCAGCACCTTGAGCCGCTCATCAACCATGAGTCGGGTCTTGCGCTTATCCTCGTTCACGCCCAACCGCGCCTTGGTGTGCATCCTAAGATAGGTTTGCACATAGGCCTTCTTGAGATCGGCCAGCTTGTGTTGGGTTTTCTGACGGAATGTGGCAGCACTGCGCTTGTCCGGGTCGCCGAACTGGGTAAGTACCTCTTCCCGCTCTTTTCTCATCTTGCTTACCCACTCGTGGTCGACGGACAGCATCGCCTCGGCAGTGGAGAGGAAGGAAGCCGTAGAACCGAGTTCGGCGACTAATTCTTGGAGGGATTCAATCTCGGCCAGGGAGTTGAGCCCTTCCCGGTGTGAGGTTACTTCCTGGGCGTCATAGCGGAAGTTCTTGAGCTTTCCGGGGGAACTGTACGCCTGAAGCGATTCCAGGAAGCTCTTGGTCTCATCGAGACGGGTGCGCAGTTTCTGCGCCTCTTCCTCGGCCAGGAGATTCCGGCCCCAGAAAAGCAGACCGCTTTGCAGGCTCTGCTGCAGGACAACCAGTTTTTCCACCATCTGGGAAATAACCTTCTGGAGCTGATTGACAGGTCCTTCTTTCCCTTGGGTGACCTCTTGTGCCAAACCAGGAGCTAAATCAAGCAGTTCGAACAGGGCTTTGAGCGCCGGAAGGTTCCAGTCCTTGGGCCGTTCGATATGTTTGAACTGCGTGAGTTCGTCCACGCCGGTTCCTGCCAGCTGCGGCAGACCGGTGGCGTCGAATTTATTGCCTGGAATGGCGAGGACCAAATCACCCGAATAGACCAGGGCAGCCAGAACAACAGCAACCCATTCGGGCTCCAGCCGCTGCCGGTCCTTATCCATGTATTCCACGCCTTTCTCATCCTGAATCAGCTCAGAGCGGTTGACTACCTGCCCGTGGCCTTTCTTCTTGAGCAAGCCGAGGATGTGTTTGGCGTATTTTGATTTATAGGGATCGAGCCGCTCGCCGTCGAGCAGTTCCAGAGCATCGAGAACGGCGGTGGCTTGCTTTGTGCGGTTCTGGCCGGCGATAGAGCGCAAGGAATCCTGCGCAGCCTGTTCCCGGTTGGTCCTGGTGATGAGAACCGAGAAGAAAGGATATTCAGGCGCCTGATCCTGGAAATGGGCCCCCAGGCATATGCCGGAGATCGTGTTGACCAAGTCGCGGAAATTGATGCGCTCATGGGTGCCGATACCGGACAGCTCCCGGATCGATTTGCCCTTGGCCCATTCAGTGAGAGACTTGGTGCGGCCTTGATAGGTGACCTCGAAGGCATCGGTCATGTGCTTTTGCAGCCACTGCACCAGCTCCCGCAGGAAATGGGATGACTTGGACTCGTAAGTGGACTTGGCGTGACCCGATGAAGTAGAAGCCAGGTCCAGGGCTGCCGCATAATTCCTGAGCGCAGTGCGAAATTCGTCGTCCGGGTTCGTGAGCCGCAGTAACAGCTCGTCGGCGTTCTTTTCACCCTTGAAGTGCGGCGGATCGAAGGGCTGGATGAAATAGAGGTAAAAATCCCGCGGCGGCACAGCGGTGGACCGTTCATTAGGCGCGCCGAAAAACAGATATCCCTGTCTTGCGGCCTTGCGCTCCAGCCACTCCAGCTCGTGCTGCCAGATCTTGTAGCCGGTCACATAGGGGGGCTGATCCGTACACTCCATGACCCGTTTCAGGGCTTCATAATAGTAACGGTCAAGCTGAGAGGAATCTAGACTCTCAGCCCGCTTTTCGATCAACGCATCGAAGTCATCCGTCTTCTTCAAATCAAGATAAAACTGGTGATTGTCTGGATTCGATGAAATGAACTGCCCGCTGATTGTCTTGTGGATTTCACGCAAGACCGTCTCCACTTGGGAAAGGAGGTCGTCGGCCGGATCCCCGCCCAGTTCCTCGATGCCAGGTTGATAAAGACAGAGCCCGTCACGCAGTTCCCTGGCTGTTGCGCCTAAAGGGCATAGAATGTCACCGGTCGTGAGCCGGTGAACCGACAGGGCATGTATGAGCCGCAACGCCATGGGCTTGTATGCCGGACGTGTGAAGGCCTGCTGAATGCGGGATTCCAGCACCTGACTGCAGTCGATCACCGCTTTAATATCCGGTACGGCACGGAACGAGGGATTTTCTCGGAGATTTGCCCAATAAGTGTCATAGGCAATGAGCCCGGGCCGGTCGTCCGGCATGTCTTGATCGAGTATTTTTTTCATAGCCAGCGAGAGCGTCTTCAGCACTTCACGCTTCTCCACTGCGGTCACCCGTTCAAATGTGTCGATATAATCGGGGTGCACCGGGAAGAGGCGGACGAACTCATCCATTCGCTCGTTCATGTGGCCGTAGAATTTGCCGAAGGGTGTTAAGTACTCTTGTATCTTAGATTGTTGCTCGCCGGTCTTTTTAAGCAGCCGTTCAGCCACCACGAACTTGACGTCTTTGCGGGCGATAAGGACCTGCTCGAAGCGGTCCTTCACCCGGCGAATGCTGTCGGCCACGAAGGAAAAACGCGGGCTGTCGAAGATGGCTTCCTGAACGCCGGCTATGAAACGGAAGCGCAAGTCTTTGCACACTTCCCCGATTTCACGGAGGAAGTTCAGGTCCAGGATAATCTCCTGGTCTTTGCGGGTGCGCAGATAATCAAGCAATTCATCGACCACGAGGAGAAGTCCGTGATCTGGAAACTTCTGATGAAAAGCAGTCATCATCTCTTCAAAGGAGCGCTTGTTGTTGTATACTTGGTCCGCAGACGGAAAACTGTAACTCACTCCCATTGCAGAAAGATGCTCTTCCAGCTCGACCACTAGGATGTCCCCTAAAGGCATGGTGGTGGCTCCGATTTCGGTGCGCACCACTTTAAACCGGCCGCCGATTTTTCTGGCAGCTTCTGCTGCATTTGCATTGTTCACACAAGAAACGAGGCCAGAGTTTTCTGCAAGCCCGGAAATCACCGACATCAAGTGAGACTTACCAGTGCCGTAATTACCGACCACCAACAGCCCTTTATTATCTTTAGGTTCTTCAAACTGCAGCTGGGGTATCACAAGCTCCACTAGTCTTTCCGCCATTTCCTCTGATATGACATAGGTCTCGATAAGCTTCCGAGCTGCATTCGCTTCATCAGCGTCCCGAAGTTGGACCACTGACTCAATAGGTTCAAATTGAATCAGTTCTCGGTATTTCATTGTATCTGCTCCCTTGCCAAAAGATTTATATTTTTCATTTCGTTCTCTCCGGGGTTACCACCAGAAAATCACGCACGGGATAGCGTCGGTATTCGGGGTGGTTCGGATCGGCATAGGTCAAAGAATTTTCAACAATGGTTCCATTCCATGCGGCCACCACACCTTTGTTGCGGGAAAGCCCCTGAAGCAGGCGAAGCGGATCCTGCTTCAACTCAACATCGAAGATGACTTCTATGTTGTCGAGCAGGATCATCTTACCACCGCTATTGCGAACGATCTCTTGGAGAAGACGAGGCAGCTGTAGAATCCGCTGACGCTCAGTTAGTTCAAGCATCCGTTTGGAAAGCTCGAGGTTAACGTTGACCAGGGGCGCACCGGTACGATCCCGCACATCACGAAACGCAGTGGTCTTGCCGGAATTCGCTGGAGCAACCACTAGAATCAACCGGTAGTACTGTTCTGCTGCCTCATCCATTTTACACATGATTTGTTCAGAAAGAGGCATTATAATCACTTTGCTGTGTTATCCTTGGTGCTGTTAGTTCCAACCGATTTTACCCACTCGTCAACTTCTTCTCTGCGGAACTTCCAAAGCCTTCCTATTTTATGCCCCGGAAATTTTTTTTCACTTATCCACCTGTAAACAGTATCTCTTTTGATACCAATATAGATTGCAATCTCATCTACAGAAAGCCAACGGTCTTCCATTATTTTCTCCATTTTGCTTCTGTCATAATTTTCAGACTTAATAAACCATCGGAAATATTAATTGATTAAAAAGCTGCATGGTTCATCATCTTGTTACCCATCCTAAAAAAACAACATGAAGGTATCAAAATATATCAGAGCAATTCCCATTGTCAAGCCGTTTCTCCGAGCTTAATATCTTTTTATACGACTGTGACCTAGTTAATCTGATACGACTTGTGACTATTAATGCAATGCCTATTATCAGATAATTCCCATATTAATGAACAAAAAATCTCGCCACATTAATAAAATGCTTTAAAAACTGGAGAAACGGTTCCTTCCCCGGATAGCTTTATTATGGGAAAATAGAAATCAAATAATGACAGATGAATTAGAAGGAGGGAAAAAATGAAAAAAACACTATTGATAACGGTTCTGCTGCTTTTTTGTTTGCCCATGCTTTTATCCACGGCGGCGGAAGCATTGCAAGCAAAGGAAGAAAAACCCATTGACAGTATCGCTATTCTCTGGACAAGCGGTGATCCGGAAGTGGCCAAGAAGATGGTGTTTCTCTATGCGTTCAATGCCAAAAGCCGGGGCTGGCTTAAAAACATCAAGTTTATAATCTGGGGTCCGTCCTCTCTCCTGGTAAGCCAGGACGAAGAGATCCAGGAATGGGTCAAAAAGCTGGATAAAGAGGGTGTTGAACTCTATGCCTGCAAATGGTGTGCTGACCAGTATGAGGTATCCAGCCTTCTGGAAGAACTGGGGGTTGAGGTTATTTATTACGGCGAGCCGCTGACAAAGCTGATTAAGGATGATTGGAAGATACTGACGTTCTAAAATTCCGTGTAGCAACAGATAGGAAGGTCACATGAATAAATCCGAATCAAATATCACTATTGGAAACCTTGTTCATTCTGAAAACATCAGAGAATTTCTTGACGGCAGCACTCGGACTAAGGTCAGGCTGCGGTCCGCTGCTATTGGCCTGGGCACGTATAATCCAGGCTGGAAGTGGAGCCTGCATGCCGGGCCGCAGACAGGGAAGCCGTCTGCGAATCATATTGGGTACATTCTTTCCGGACGGATGATGGTTAGGGATTCGAATGGCGTTGAAAAGAAAGCGGGGCCGGGCGATGCTTTTGAGGCCGGGCCCGGGAATGATGCCTGGGTTTTAGGCGATGAGGTATGTGTGGCGCTGGATTTTATGGCATCCTGAACTATTCATAAAAAAATTTTATTCTTGCTATGTTTTCTCTCTTTTGTAGGTTGACCGGACATGTTTTGTAAAGGAGGAAAATGAATGAAAGACGAAGCTGTACAAGACAAAATAGAATCATCGTTTAAAACGCAGGTTCAAAAGGACAAAAAAGTAAAGAATGCCTACCTGCGGGTTTATTCTGAAAAGCTCGGCGTTGATTTAAAAACTGCAGAGGGAACCACAGAAGATATCAAGGCGAATATCCATCAGCCCAATCATATGGCAAGTGTGGGGAAATTATTTACCGCCACAGTCGTCAGCATTCTCAAGGAACGAAATCAACTGGATTTTCATGATCCTATTGCCAAGCACCTTGATGCCGAGTTAATGGACGGCCTGCATGTTTATAAAGGAAAGGAATATTCGGATCAAATAACCATACGGCATCTACTGATGCAGACATCCGGGTTAAATGACGTGTTTTATCGATTGTATGAAAAAATGGTGAAAGAACCGGGATTCCGAATAACACCGAGAGAAGCGGTTATATGGGGGAAGGAAAACCTGAAACCGGTAGCCGTACCCGGCAGGAAGCATTTCTACGCAGACCCGAACTTTTATCTTCTGGGACTGATCGTCGAGAACATAACCGGAAAACCCTTCCATGAGGTGATGCATGAATTGATTTTCCGGCCGCTTGGAATGCAGCATGCCTGCATGTACGGCTACTCCGAGCCCGAACAGGAGACGGGGTATCCGCCCGCCAAATTGTATATAAAAGACGTTGATTTATTCTCTGTCGAAGGACTCCATGAATTGGATTATGCCGGAGGTTCCGTTATGGCGCCGCTTGAGGATTTTTTACTCTTTACGAAGGCGCTTCTCAGCGGGAAATTGATCAAAGAGGAAACGCTTAGACAAATGATCGAGGATGACGTATCCATGGGATTTCCCATGATTGGATTTGATTATGGTTATTCCATCTGGAAATTGAAAGCCATTCCTTTGATCATGCCCTCCAAATATTATTCCTGGGGATGTGTCGGTGTGACCGGCGCTTTTATGTTTTATCATCCTCGCACCCAGTCGTATATTATTGGTTCTTTTAATGACTTTGCGTACAGAGGAAAAGCGCTGCAGTTTATGGCAAGAAAGGTGATAAAGGAATTATTGAGGCTAGAGGACGGGAGGTAAAGGCGCTTTGCTTCGGGGGCATTTCATTCGGCGGGGCCGTTTGGGATCCTTCGCTTCACTCAGGATGACAGAGGGGCGCAGCCCTCGGGATGACTTGGGAGGTCAATTCGCTGTGCACCGGGAATGACATGGGGGGGTATTTTCATTTTTAGCAATGTCCCTTCTCATTCCCCCATGCAATGTTCGGTTAAAGAATATTCTCCAAAAGCGTATCCGCCACCTCGATGACCGAGAGGCCGGCGCCTTTAAACCGGATGGTGCCGGTTTTGTCGATCACATAGAAGGCGGGGGTGGAAGCGCCGGGGTTGTAGGTCTGCTGGAGGTTGTCATTGGACCGGACGGCCAGGGAACTGAGGGTGTGGTCCTCCAGATATTCCCCATAGGCCGCTTCATCCGGGTTGATCATGATGGAGAGAACGGTCACCTGGTCACCGTATTTGGAGACAATGTATTCCACCCAGGACCGGACTTTTCCGGAAAAGCGCTCATCCGGGGACCAGAATTCCATAAGGATGGTTTGGCCCTTGAAATCTTCGAGACGATATTTTTGGTTATCGAAGGAGACCACTTCAAAGTCCGGGGCCTTAAATCCAATGGAGGGTGCGGTTTGGATGGAGACCGGTTCAATCACCAGGTTGGTGCCGTGCCGGTCAATATCTGTCGCCTGGTATTTTTTATCCGCGATAATAAAGGGAGAGTTTAACGGAATTTGTTCGGGCGCCGTGAGATTCCCGGACGGGTCAATCCGCCACCGCAGGGAAAAGTCGCCGTCATGATCCAGGTCGATCAGGCACTGCGTGCCGGCGGAAAGATCAAAGTCGGGCTGGTTTCTCCGGACAGGCCTTAAAATGAGGGAATATTCCTTATTGTCCAGCCGGAGAACACCCTTTCTGTATTCGGCAATCCGGGCGAAGCCTTTTCCCTTTCGCCCCACGATAATTTCATAACGGCGGGTGTAAGAAGCCCCGCCGTTTAAGGGCTGGACTTGAATATCCGTCCCCGCAATGGACATGTTTTTTATGGTCTGGAACTCCAGGAGCTGTTCATCGCTGAAATCAAAATCCGCATCGGTGTCCACCACATAGTGCTGTTCCCCTTGGGCATTTTTAAAACGCAGGCAGGAAACCGGCCTATAATCCTTGCTTTCCAGAATTGTCGCGATCTCCAGGTCCTGCCATTCCGGGGGGCAGATAATGGGCAAATCACCCGCATCATTGAAGCTGATACTGGACATGCCCCACAGGGGTTCGTCTGGAGAGTAGGAGGCTTTTTCAAGGGTGACGGTGATGGCGTCTTCCTGGAGGCGGGCGTGGGTGAAGAGAATAGGGATGAGGATTATCAGGATGGGGATTGCTGTTTTTTTCATGGCATTCTTCGAGAGATCATGGGTTCCGGCCTGGGTAAACTCGGCATTTTCAAGCTAACTATTTCTTTATTATTTTTTTTATAGAATTGATCAGTGGAGGCAAATCATAATTAACTGTGTCCCACAATAAATCATAATCTATTACATCATATCCATGAATAAGCCGGTTTCTCATTCCGATGATTTGTTCCCAGGGAATATCGGGATTCTCTTTCTTTGTTGAACTCGATATCCGGTTGGCTGCTTCACCAGTTATCTCCATTAATCTGGTCAACGCCAACTGCATTATTCTGCTTTCTTTCAATTCTTCTTTACATAAATTCCCGAGCAAATCAACTGCTTCCGAGGCATGGTTCAGCATATCCTTGAAACTTACTGGTTCATCACGCTTGCTCATACTGAACCTCGGCGTGGTCTAAAACTTCATCCCGGAAATGAGGATTTAATCCCTTTAAGGTGTGCATTTCGACTTTATGCCCGAGTATTTTGCTGAGTTCAATCTCCATGCCTGCCAAAGTAATCATCCCCACAGGGGCTCCCGGTTCGAACTCTACCAGCACATCGATATCGCTTTCCGGGCTGAAATCTTCCCGGAGCACAGAACCAAATAAAGAGAGCTTACGGATTCTGTGGCGTTGACAAAAGTCAGTGATTTTGTCTTCGGGAATATTAATTTGTAAGCCCATGCCGGCTCTCCAAGCTTTGTTTCAAATTATATAAGATTGGTTGTTAAAAATCTATTATTATGAATTAATCATGGGTATATCACACCACGAACGATGAAAATGGTAAAGAGCAGGATGACACTCCCCTAACCCGTTTTTAAATTAAGATATTCCGCTACAAGGATCAAAATCTCTGTCATCATGCAGCAGGACGATATTGTGATGGAGGATTTAAATTTCGAGAAGAGAACCTTCCCTTCATAAGGCGAGGCAGTCCAAGATCCTCACGGCTGCTGCCGCAGGACTCAGGATGACATCTTGTTATAGAATTTGACCATTTTAATGCCTAATGAAAAATAGTCTTGACTATTTTTCATTATTGTAAATAATAGTCAGGGCGATCCGGTCGTACTTATCGAAGCGAAGATGTCTGATTCAAAGGTTTCCCCTGCTTTGAAAAAGTTTCAAACAAATTTACAAATTCCCGCCGTCCAACTGGTAGAAAATCACGAAGGTTATCAGCTTATTTCCAATAATGATCAGAAAATACTCATCGCACCGGCCTATCTATGGCTGAGCCGGCTGCCTTAGTGAAGTTCCGCCAGGCGCTGCCGGGATCGGTGTCCTGCCGAATTGTATAATAAAAAGAAAAAGAAGCGCAAAAAGGCACATTCAAGACTTCCAATGATTTAAATTGGCTTCTTCCCTCAACCGTCACTCAAAACCCTGATAATCCGGGTTGAAATGGACTTGACAAAAATATGAATATATGTTCATATGAATGGTATATCATTATAATTTCAAAAAAAAATGAAACAGCCGGTTAATTTCTTCAAGTCATTGTCCGACCCGACCCGTCTTCGTATTCTTATGCTTCTCCTCCGGAAAAGCCTTTGTGTCTGCCAGATTTCCTTTATACTCGGAATGGAGCAATCCCGAATCTCGCATCAATTGAGGATCTTAAGGAACGCCGATCTTGTGGAGGGCAACCGGAAAGGAAAATGGATGTTCTACAAAGTACCGGAAGTTGAAAAAAATAAGCTTGAGTTCATTTTCACCCGGATTATTGGAGATACGTTCATGGCATCAGAAGAAATCACCGGAGACTATGAAAAATTAAAAGCTTTTCAAAAAACAAGCTTAAGAAACTGTTCTGTTTCAATTGAGAGGTGAAGTTCAGATGAAAGACAAATGGATTTTTCTCATATTTCTTTTTGTTTTCTTAGCTGCTTACTTTATACCTTTTCATGCTCCGGTGGTGCAGAACGCATTTATTGAGGCGTTTGCGCTGCTTCAGGAATATGCGCGGGAGCATGTGCTGCTGTGCCTGATTCCCGCATTTTTTATCGCCGGCGCAATCTCGGTTTTTGTGAGCAAGGCCTCGGTCATCAAATATTTTGGGGCTAAAGCCAAAAAGATTGTTTCTTATACCATCGCGTCTGTTTCCGGGACTATTCTGGCGGTGTGCTCATGTACGGTCCTTCCCCTATTCGCGGGGATTTACACGCGGGGTGCGGGTATCGGACCGGCAACGACTTTTTTGTATTCGGGTCCGGCTATTAATGTGCTTGCTATTATCCTGACAGCCAAAGTCCTGGGATACAAGCTCGGCATCGCCCGGGCGGTGGGTGCAGTGGTCTTTGCCGTGGTTATCGGTCTTATTATGCATTTTCTTTTCCGTAAAGAAGAAGAAAAGCGGGAACCGCCGGAGCTGGCTCCGGGAGAGGAGAAAGAGCCGCGGCCTCTTTGGAAGACAACTGTTTATTTCGCTGTGATGGTCGGTTTGCTTGTGTTTATGAACTGGGGCAGAGCCGGTGCGGAGATGGGTCTGTGGCATGCCGTTTATCAGGCCAAATGGGTGATAAGCGCCATCCTTTTGGCCGTCCTTGCCTGGATGATTGTGCAATGGTTTAAAAAGGATGAGCTTAAGGAATGGACCTTTTCGACCTGGGTATTCACCAAACAGATCTTGCCCCTTTTGTTCGCCGGAGTGCTGGTGGCGGGATTTCTGCTGGGGCGGCCCGGACATGAGGGGATTATTCCCAGTGAATGGGTGGCCTCCCTGGTGGGCGGAAACAGCCTGGGGGCAAATCTGTTCGCTTCTTTCGCCGGAGCGCTGATGTATTTTGCTACGCTGACGGAGGTCCCCATTCTGCAGGGCCTTTTAGGCGCGGGTATGGGTGACGGCCCGGCCCTGGCGCTGCTTCTGGCCGGCCCGGCGCTGTCGCTGCCGAATATGCTGGTCATACGGAGTGTTATCGGGACGAAAAAGACACTGGTTTTTATTTTACTTGTGGTTATTATGTCGACGATTTCGGGAATGATTTACGGGCATTTGTTTTAAGGAGGACTCGCTGTCATTCCCGGGGCAGAGCGACGGAAATCTTAGACGGCGCTTGCACGAGGAATCGAGGGCGTTTGGTCTGGCGAAGCAGTTTGGGATTCTTCGCCGCTTCGCTCCTCAGAATGACAAACGGGACCTCGGGATGACAGACGGGGCCGGACCCTTGCGTGGGCGATTCATTGGGCGGGGCCGTTCGGGATCCTTCGCTTCGCTCAGGATGACAATAGAAGAGGCCTAAGTGTGACAACAGGAGAGGCCACGAGGCCATAATTGATATAGGAGGATAAAATGGAAATCAGAATTTTGGGAACGGGCTGTCCCCGTTGCAAAGAAGTGGAAAAAAGAATGATGAACACCCTGGCTGAATTGAATGCCGGCGCTGATGTTCAGAAAGTCACGGATATAAAAAAAATCGCCGAGTACGGAGTGATGGGAACTCCCGGTTTGGTCATCAACGGAAAAGTCAAAGCATCCGGCCGCATCCCTTCTCCTGAAGATATCAAGAAGTGGGTGCAGGAAGAGATGTGAGGGATCTAAATACTTTCTGAAAGGACAAACACATAAGGGGCTGCCAGTGTCCCAACATCCCGGCCTGCCGATGAGGAAATCGTCCTGATATGTGCCAGTACTGCGCGAACACCGGATTGTGTTATTTCATCATTGCTTATGGAGGCCTCTGGATTTACCGGAAAAGGCTTCCCTCTCTCTTTCAAAAAATAAAGTCCTCATGATATAAACGGTGCAATAGAAAAAAGGGGGCATGAAACATGAAAGTATTCGACCTGTCTGAGATGAAAACTTTTCCATACCAAGAAAGGGGAAGAAACGTTTTTTATCAAGCAGAAAAATTCAAAACCAGGATAATTGAACTTCAGCCCAACGGAGAAATGCCTTCCTGCAAGATGCCGGAATATGTTATTTTCGTGGTCCTGGAAGGAGAGGTGACGGTTGGGGTGAACTCGGAAAAAGTGGAATTAAGGGAGAAACACTGCTTTATCACCGAACCGGCCACCCTGTCCATGAAAACAAAAAGGGGTGCCCGCCTCCTTGGAATACAGATCGAAGGAAATCGAGTTAATAGCCTTTGACAGGTCAGCTCAAGCAGTGTGTCATTCCGGGACACGCCGTGCCTCGGAATCCCGGACTGCCTCGTATGGGCGGTGGGTTCCGCTTTCACCAGGCAGGAAGGGATTGCCACGGCTTGCTGGCGCAAGCCTCGCAATGACAAGGGGCATGTCTTCCCAAGGAACGAAGCACTTTTGAGTGTGTCATTCCGGTGAGCGCAGTGCCTTTGAGTGTGTCATTCCGGGGCACGCCCTGCCTCGGAATCCCGGACTGCCTCGTATGGGCGGTGGGTTCCTCTTTCACGAGGCAGGAAGGGGTTGCCACGGCTTGCTGGCGCAAGCCTCGCAATGACAAGGGGCATGTCTTCCCAAGGAACGAAGCACTTTTGAGTGTGTCATTCCGGTGAGCGCAGTGCCTTTGAGTGTGTCATTCCGGGGCACGCCCTGCCTCGG
>JAWODN010000114.1:0-9633 GCA_046483285.1 Candidatus Aminicenantota bacterium
TGATTCAGAATTTGAAGAGTACCGGCAGCTTCAGGAACAGCGGATTAACGATCACCGAACCGAGATAGATTCTCTTTCGAATCGGCTTCAAAATCTATCGACGGATGTTGACAACGCAAACTCGCAACAACAACGTGTAGAGGCACTTGAGAAGCGTCAAGAACTCAAAGCCGAAAAAGAAGATCTCGAAGCAGAGTTGGAGGAGCTTCTGCAGGAGAAGAAACAAGGGTATGCTCAAAAACAACAGGAAATCTATCGCCGCCACTCGATTGAAGTACACACCAAGACTACTGCGTCCACGCTTGTGACGTATGAGCGCGGGGAAATCAAAAAACCATACTTATCGCTGATAAGAAAGAGATTGCAAAAACATCGCAATTTTTTTATGAATAGATCAGGCTAAAAAAACTCTGTGGCCCGTTAGCTCAACCAGGCAGAGCAGCTGACTCTTAATCAGCAGGTTGTAGGTTCGATTCCTACACGGGTCACTCCCCTGACTCACCGGCGAACACCGCCGGTCAGGTGAGGCCGCTTTCTTTCATTCTTCTTCTTCTTCAAATTCCTCATCGTCCATGGCCGTCAGCTTGACATTGAGTTTGGCTGCGATTTCACGGAGCTGTTCAATAATTTCATCCACTTCCTCCGGTGAAAAGAAATCCCAATCGTCGACGGCGCATTCGTCTTTTCCCCTCTCAAGACTTTCTATAGCCTCTTCAATATTCGCTATCAAGCGCTCGCACGCTTCTTGTCTGTCACTCATTTTTTCCCTCCAGCAACTTACGCAGGATTTATATCACATGTTTTTAAGAAAATAAATAACCAGAATGACAAACAGGCCGGTTTCACCGCAGCCTTCAAATGAAACGATAATTTCGATACAATATATGTCTTCCAAAGCGGCAAAGCCATGAGTACCGGAAACACCGCTGCGGCACCGGGATGATAAACCCGGTTTAAAAAGGAGACAACTATGAAAAACAAGTTCTTTATCGAAGGACACAAATCAAAATCAAATTATGATCAGGAAGACACTCTTGTCCTGAATGATAAACAGTTCTATTCTTCCGAAGAAGAAGCGACTCAAAAAGCAAAAGAAAGCATGACGTCGAATCCGGATCTGGGCCTGGTGGTCATATACAAGCAGGGTCAGGAGAAGGATGACCGGGAGGGCATCAAATTTCTTTACCGCACCAAGGAAAATGAATTGGAAGAAGTTCGCTCCTGGTGGAACAAACCGCTGGACTCATGCAAATCATGTGAATGACCCGGTTTCCCGCCGGGGTCGCAATTTTTTCATGAATGACCCAGGCGCCTGGGTCATTCACGGGCCGAGGTTGCCGCAGACGATGACAATTCTTTAATTCAATGTCGTCCCGCGGTGCGAAGCACCGAGGGATCCCTGACGGCCTCGTCTTGGCGGTTGGCCCCGTTTTCACGAGGCAGAAAGGGATTGCCACGGCTTGCTGACGCAAGCCTCGCAATGACAAGGAGCATGTCGTCCCGGAGCACGCAGTGCCTTTGAGTATGTCATCCCGGGGAGCGAAGCGGCGAGGGATCTGTGAGTGCTTTCGTCAGGCCGTATGGACAATGGGCTGCCAATTAGAAGCAGTCCAGGATCCTTCGCTCCTCTCAGGATGACATTAAATTAATGAAAGGTCGTCACTTCACCGCGAATGCGCCGCAACGCGGCAGATGCGGTGAGATCGGTCCGCCCGAAGGGTGAAAAAATTGCGATGTAAATAAAATGATCAGAGTATTTCCTGCCCTATTAGGAAAACAAAAATAAAATCATCGCAATTTTTTCATGAATGACCCAGGCTAGAAGCCGCGGGAAAACATCCCCCAAAACTCATCCCCCAGTTCCCAATATTTCTGCATGGCGGCGCGGGCGAAATCATTGGTATACTGGGTGAGGAAATGTTTCATCTTTTCAACATCTTCAGGAGATTTTCCGCCTTTATATAATTCAAGAGCCCTTTTCTCGATATCAGGAAGTTCATTGAACGCTTTCTCTTGAAAAGCCGTCACGGCCGCTTCAATGATGTCCCGCGTCTCTCCCCAGCGAACGGTTGCCAGGCGGTTGGCCCTCCGGAAAGCCCAGCATGCGGAATCAGTCCGGAATTGATGCTGCGCGCATTTCTCAAAACCGGGGGGAAGTTCAGCGACTCCGGAAAAAATCGGAATGCGAGGGCTTTGGGCGGGGTTATCAAAGGAAAACCAGGCGATTCCGCCGATTTCATCCGGCAGCCAATCGCGGCACTGCAGCACCTCCGAATAAGAACATCTGGCGATAGCAATGGTGCGGTGATATTCAGCGATCCCCGGTTCCAGAGTATTTAAAAGATCCCGCATTTCCCGTGATAACCAGGGATGCGCAAACGGGCTGATGATGGTGTCATCACCCTGCCTTGACTGAACTTTCAGGTTTTTCGTCACATCCCAATCCGTTCCCTCATAAGTCTCTCGATAGTATGCAAAAATACCCTGGACGGAAACTTTTTTATCCGGCTTTACGGAAAAAGGAAGCTCATCGGCCTCAAAATCAAGGTTCAACGAAGGCGCCATGGTATCAAGCACATAATATTCACGGGTGGAAAAAGGTTTCCGCCCGCTGTAGGCTTTCCAGAATTTAAACGGTTCAGAACTCTCCGGGTCCCACCAGCCCATTTCCTCGGCCAGGGAATAAACATTCTCAGAGGCCATATAGCGGTCGGGGTCATCCAGGTCCAATTCGCTGATTCGGGGGATGTTGGCGGATACCCCCACATGGTCATCCGGGATTCGCACGGCAGCCCAAACCGCCCCGGTTTCCAACGGGCCGGCGCCGAAAATTTCAAAATGCCAGACTTCTTTCGGATCGGCGAAAGTTAAACATTCCCCCCGGTCGCCATACCCGTATTCCTCCACCAATTCACCGATGAGCTGGATCGCTTCCCGGCCGGTGGTGCATCGCTGCAAGGCCAGTCTCTGGAGCTCTTCAATGGTAAACATTCCTTCCGGATTCATAAGTTCCCTACGGCCTCCGATAGTGGTTTCTCCTATCGCCAGCTGCTTTTCATTCAGGCAGGGATAAGCTGTGTCGAGATAGGCATAGGTTTCCCTGACCTGCGGAATTTCACCTTTGAGCACAACTCCCCGCATATCCCAGGGTGTTTCCGTATGCAGCTTGCCTTCGTATATTTTCGTTTTGGCTCCCTCTGGAAAAGTCTGGGAAGGAACAATCTCCACCCAGGTCCGGTAATTCCCGTCGCAGCTGTGGGCGGTGATAACCGAGCCGTCGGCCGTGGCCAGCTTCCCGGCCATTATGCTGGTGCAGCTTTCCGGCATATCCGGCTTCGGCGTTTCAGCCGAATGATTGAAACCGAATAACATCCCGAATAAAACCGCCGAGGCCAGCAAAGAAAATGCTGTTTTCAAAGGAAAAGAGAAAGCCTTTTTTTTCATGATTATGTCCTCCTTAAAATGGTTCTCGGTATTCATTATTTAGGAACACCTCCAGCCTGTCAATTCCTATTTCTTCGCGGCTGTCCCCTGCGGGGACATCCGCTTCGGTTCCCGATTACGCCCCTTCATCTCAACCAGACCAACCAGATAAACCAAACAAACCAGACAAACCAGATAAACTCTCCTAATGATCCCCCGCCATCCGGGAGAAACGGGACAGGGAATAGATCAAAAGCGCCGCCCATATCAATCCAAAGGTCACAGCATGGTCACCGGTGAAGGCCTCACCAAAGGCGAAGACGCCCAGCACCAATTGAATGGAGGGTGAAATATATTGAAGAAAACCGATGGTGGATAATGGGATTCTTCTGACTCCCAGGTTAAACCATAATAAGGGAAGTGCGGTCACCACCCCCGCTCCCAACAAAAGAAAATGGATATAAACAGGAGAGGATCCCACGGCATTTTGGCCCTTGAAAAAAAGAACTGTCAGAAAAGCAATCATCAGCGGAGAAAGAAAGCTCATCTCGGCAGCCAGTCCGGCAAGAGACTCCACCCTGGCGGTTTTCCGGATCAATCCGTAAAATCCGAAAGTCAATGCCAGAGAAAGAGATATCCAGGGAAATTTCCCATAATGCAAAGTCATGTAAGCCACCCCGGCACCCGCCAAACCGACGGAAACCCATTGCCAAAAATTCAACCGCTCCTTGAGTATAAACACCCCCAGCATCACACTCACCAACGGATTGATGAAATAACCCAAACTGGTATCCACCACATGGCCGCTGTTAACCGCCCAAATATAGATGAACCAGTTCATCGCAATGATGACAGATGTTGCCAGAAAAGTGATCCGGCTCCGCCGGACAATGAAGACACGGCGGAACTCCAGCCAGCGGCCTTGATAAGAAAGGAGAAAGCTTAGAATAACCAAAGACCAGATAATCCGGTGGGCCAGGATCTGCTGGGCCGGGACCCGGCTGAGCAGCTTCCAGTAAAGGGGAAGAAACCCCCATGTCAGATAAGCGGCCACAGCAAACCAAATGCCGGCGAGCTGTCTTTTTCTGTCAGAAACCGTCAAGGTTCAAATATCCATCGCTTCCATTTTGAATTTCGAGAATTTCATTCGGCAGGGCTTTGAAGGCTGTAACCGGCATGTCTTCTTTTTTCACCCCCTTTATTTCGGCCTGAAGTTTCTGAGCCCCGCAATTAGATTTTTCATAACTTTTCCTTCTATTGTTGATTTTTTTTTTATTATAATCCTTTTTTTCTTTCATCATAAATTATTTTTTTATATAATAAATAAAGAGCCATCCATAAATCTAAAAGGAGGTTTATAATGAACAAAGTTTTTTTTATGAAACCGTTTGTTGAAAACTTCAGCAAAAAGGGCGTCTTCAACAAAGCCTTCTCCATCATCTTGAAGATCCTGGCTGTCCTCACCATTATCGCCGCTTTTGTCATCTGGGTTCTTCTTTGGAAATTTGTTTTTGAAATCCCCGCAGCGGGAATCGCCGGCGGCGTGATCTTTCAGCTCTTCTTTATTGTGGGCATATATATGGCCATTCACGCCGTATTCGTCCGGGCCCAGCATATTTCCGCTTTAAAGACAGACGAGTACACTGTGGTTCCCGTTGTTTCGATTTTCCTTAAACTGCTGGGGGAAGTCTATGCGTCCTTAACCGCCGCCATTGCTATCGGAGGCGGAATCCTTATCTGGTTTGCCGGAGGGTTCGCAGCGGACCTTCTGAAAGAGGTTCCCTCATTCATTCCCCAATACGGGGGAGGAGCCACTTTCCTGGGCGGAGTGATTTTTCTTGCCGGAGGCCTGGTTTTCGCTTTTTTCACTCTCATCGCGTTTTATTTCTTTGGAGAATTTTTTAAAATCGCAGCGGCCATCGCGGTTAATACCAAAGACATCTCGGTTAATACCAAAGACATCTCGTCCAAACCCGCGGCCACGGCTAAGAAAAGTACCGGCACCAGCAAGAAATAGTTCTCTTCGTTTTATCGGAATCAACGGTCAAGGCGGTGCGGTTACCGCACCGCCTTTTTTTTTAGCCTCTTTTCCGCCCCTTCAAGAATTCGTCTTGCATCTCAAGATTTTTATTGCCCAATAGGACAACCTTTTCCCTCATTCTTTTCCCTTATTCCAGGTAAATTCTGAAAAGCCGGCCTTTTCTCCATCTGGCATAGATATTGCGTTAATTAAAAGACTGGTTCGTCACCTAAGCCTGGATGATGAGCAGGCCGGGAGCATTTTTTTATGAATTCATCATGAGTATTACACACCACGAACGATGAAAATCACTTTGGAACTGATGTCATGGGGGCAGCGAGCCATCACCCGCTTCCATGGCTACAAAGAAACAATTTTCTAAGGTATAGGTCAGGATGGATGACACCTCTTGTGTTGCCGTCATTCTTGTTGCGGAGAATTCAAAATTTTGAATCAATCCAATTATTTGAAGGAAAATTTTCCAAAAATTCCGCTTTTTTCCCAGTTTTACCTGGGCAAAATGATGGTACGAATATTGCATGATTTTCATGAGGTATGATAAGATTAGAAATCAATATATTGTGAAGTAAGAAAATTATTTATTTAAAAGGAGGTATTATGAAGAAGTTACTATTGATGAGCATCATGTTTCTTTTCGTCTTCTCAACCGCTTTTCCTCAAACAGGACAAGTCGGAAGCATTCAAGGGGAGGTGGTTGACGAGGAGGGAGAACCGCTCCCCGGCGTGACGGTGACCATTTCCTCTCCGGCCTTGATCGCCCCTCAAATCACCAGGGTCACCAATGTTAACGGAGATTTTCGGTTTCCTTCTCTTCCTCCCGGCAAATACGAGGTCGTCTTTGAACTTTCCGGATTTGCCACAGTGATAAGAAGAGGTATCGATGTCAGCGCCGCCACCACCAGCAGCTTGCAAATCACTATGACTTTGGCCACCATTGAAGAGGAAGTGGTGGTGGAAGGGATCTCTCCCACAGTGGACAGGCAAACCACCACCAAGACCGCCACCATCGGCACGGACTTCATCACCCATATCCCCGCATCCAGAACGCTCGGCAATTACTTCAACATGACCCCGGGCACCTCTTCCGGGTCATCCCATGGAGGTTCAGTCAGGGACAATGTCTACAGTATCGACGGAGTGAACACGGCGGACCCGGTGGTGGGAACGCAAGCCCTTTTCTTCAGCATGGACACCGTGGAAGAGATATCGGTTCAAACCGGCGGACTTTCGGCTGAATACGGACAGGTTCAGGGAGCTATCGTCAACTCCGTCAGCAAATCCGGAGGGAACGAATTTCATGGATCGGCCAGCATTTATTACAGAGGCGAAAACTTTCAGTCCACCAACACCGAAGGAACCCCCCTGGAAGGTGAAGAAAGCGGCTTCAAGTACGAAATGGAACCGGGCATCAATCTCGGCGGCCCCGTGATCAAAGACAAGCTCTGGTTTTTCCTGAATGCCAGCTTTTGGAAACAAGAACAAATTGTTTCCGGATATCCTTATGACAAGGATGAGGAAATTGGTGTTGACCAGCTGAGGCCGTATCCTTACTTGAAATTAACCTTTCAGCCGGATCCGGACAACCGGTTCACTTTTTCATACCGGTACTCGGACATCAGAAGGAACCACCGCGACGCCAGCCGGTACATGACCGAAGACACCACCTGGCAACAGAATACCCCCACTCAGGTGATCAACCTCCACTACACCCGGTTTTTCGGAGCGAACTTTTTCATGAATGTGAAAGGATTCGCTTATCTCACCCAGTTCGACCTGCTGGCAAAAAACGATCAGCCCCGGATTTACGAATACACCACCGGACGCTCCACCGGAAGCTACGGCTACAGCGATCTGAACCCCCGGGACAGGTACTCCATCCAGGCGGATGGGACCTTTTTTGTGGAAGATTTCCTGGGAAGCCACGAAATCAAAAGCGGAGTTGAGTACATGGAAGCAGTTGGAGGAAGGACCCTGGAGTGGAACCGGCATCCGGTCAACGACATGTACATGATATACACCTACAACGGAGCCCCCTGGATGGGTTACTGGTATGCCCCCTATGACGTCAAGGATAGGAGCCGGAACATTTCCGCTTATATTCAGGACGCCTGGTCCATCTCCGGCAACCTGACCGCCAATATCGGACTTAGATATGACCGCATGCAGGGAATTTACCCCCCTCAAATGGAAGATGAAGGCGACCAGGAGCTGTTCGGTTACACCTATAACCGGGCAGTGACCGAAACCACCATCCCCTATACCTGGAACACCCTGTCCCCCCGCCTGGGCCTGATTTACGACCCGCTTGGAGACGGAAAAACCATGCTCAAGGCAAGTTTTTCCAGGTATTACGTGGCCAATCTGACTCAGTGGGTCGGCCGGGGGAATCCCAACGGTTTTGTTTATTACGGCGCTTTATTAAACCCTGATTATACCGTCGCCCAGATCATTTCTCTTGGTCTCGCCGGCCCTGAATACGTCCCCCAGTACGGTTACGGTGATTATGATTTCGAAACCCCTTATACCGACGAGTTCATCATCGGTTTTGAACACGAATTGTTCCAGGACACCTCTTTCGGAATCCGGTACATCAAAAAATGGTCCAGAAAACTGATTGAAGACGCGGATATCAACAACCTCGACATCGACACGCTTCTCACGGACGGAGAATATGACTGGAAAAATTATAACCAGGTCACCGCCACGGATCCTCATGACGGCTCCACGGTGACCTTCTGGGAACAAATTGCGGTTTATCCGTCGGAGGACTATATGATCAATCCTCCCGATGCCAAAAGGGACTACGACGGCGTGGAAGTCACTTTCGACAAAAGATATTCCCGAGGCTGGCAGCTTAAAGCCTCCTATGTCTGGCAGAAGTCAAGAGGCTTGATCGGAACCGACTTCGGAGACAGCTGGAGCGGAACAGCTTACTATGAAAATCCCAATGCTCATTACAATGCCATCGGAAGATTTCCCCTTGAGAGAAGGCACCAAGTGAAAATCCAGGGTCTGGTAAACGGCCCTTGGGGGATAAACCTGGGAGGTTACTTCAGATACCTGTCCGGCCAGCGCTACACCCGTTCCATCAGAAGCGTGGACCTCGGACTGAATCTGGCTCAGGGAACCGAAACCATCTATGCCGAGGAAAGAGGTTCGCGGGGACTTCCGGATCTGGCCATACTTGACCTGCGGCTGGAAAAGGAATTCCGGATCGGACAGACCTCTTTCTCCGTCTTCGGAGACGCCTTCAATGTGTTCAATGACGGCAAGGCGACCGGCGTTTATTCCATCTCCAGCAATCCGGCTATTGAATTCGAAATAATGGAATCCATCCAGAACCCGAGAATATTCCAGATCGGCGCCCGTTTTGAATGGTAAGCCGTAAAAGCTGAAACCAAAAAGGGGAAGCCTCACAGGGCTTCCCCTTTTTTTATTTCGGTCCTGAACAACAAGGGGAAACCGATGAGAAAATGGATATACTTAGCGGGAGTGTTATGTCTTTGTTCGATTTTGCTTCAACCGGTTTATGCCAACGATAAGCCGAAAAACATCATGCTCCTTTTTGACCTCAATGATCACAATAAAGAAATAGAGAGCACCATAGATTTATTTTTTAAAAAAGTTCTCAATTCAAGAGATCAAATCATGGTCATGACCCCTGCCAACAAAATCTACAGCTACTCGAGCACAGCGCTCAGGCAATCCAGAAATAAAATCAACCGGGAAGTGAGGGAGGCCGTAAGAAAACACACTTCCGTCTCAGGCTCTGATTATAAAAATATTTACAGTCAAATGCTGCGCATCGTGGAGGAGATCAGGGAACAAACAGGTTCCCAGGACGTGAAAAACCTCATAGCGGCTTATGAAAACCACCGGGATGAAATGAAAAGAACGAGAAGCATCAGCGAAGACCTTCTCTTGAAATTATCAGACGTGTTCCAAAGATCCCAGGAAATCACCGGCGATACCGAAAATCTGGTCTATCTTTTTTTGCAAAAAGAACTCCGGCCGATTCCGGATAAAAACAGCATGGACCGAATAAGAGACAACCCTCAGTTGGCTTTTAAAGCCGCGGAAGTCTTTCTGGGAGAAAGATCCAGGACGGATTTCAATGCCCAACAAATAGGGGAAGCGTTCAAAAAAGCCGGGGTGACCTTCCATTTTAT
>JAWODN010000019.1:0-7190 GCA_046483285.1 Candidatus Aminicenantota bacterium
GGCGTGTTGTCCTTGGGGGTTTCCGGTCCGAAAACCGCAATGGAACTGGGGACAAAAACCCGCTGAATTCCATTATTCCGGGCCGTTTCCAGGATATTCCGGGTGCCGCCGATATTGACTTCCCAGGCTTGATGAGGTTTTTTTTCACCTGTCGCCGAAAGAATGGCGGACATGTGATAAATGACGGTGATGCGGTGACGGTTGATCACTCCGGCAATCCGGTCCGGGTTCGTGACGTCCAAAAATTCGAAGGGACCGTTTTCCTTGAGTTCGGGATCGATACCGTCTTTAATATCACTGGCTACGACATGACCGGCTCCGTACCGGTTCCGCAATAAAGGGGTGAGCTCGGAGCCGATTTGTCCCGCAGCTCCGGTCACCAGAATTTTTTCACTTGCATCCGTCATGATTTTCTCTTCGCGTTTGTCAATTTTTTTCCATTCTGCATATGTCACCTGCCCTCTGCAAAAAAAATGGCGGCCGGGCCGTTCATCACTCGGGTTTATTATTGAAAATAATTCCTTCCAGGTCAACATCATCTTTCTGAAATCTTATTCATCCCGGCCTATTTCCAGGCCTGGAGAGTGAGCGGGAGATATTCATCAAGTTGAACTTTGCTTTCACCTGTTATATCATCCTTTGCGTGGAAAAAAAAATGAAACCGCCGGGAACCGCCCTGGTGACAGGAAGTTCCCGCGGCATCGGCCGCGGCATCGCCGCCGGGCTGGCCGGAGAAAGGATGAATGTGGCGGTCCATTATCACACTCATTCGGAGGAGGCGGAGCAGACCCTGGCGGAGATCCAAGACCGTGGAGGCGGTGGAGAGATCTTTGCGGCGGATCTGAGTTGCGAAAACGGCGCCCGGAACCTGGTCCGTCAGGTGGAAGAGCGGTTCGGGCGCATCGATGTGCTGGTCAACAATTACGGGCCCATCCTGGTTAAGCCTTGGGAGGAATTCACTTCGGAGGAATGGGATTTTCTCATCAAAGCCAATTTATTCAGCGCATTATGGTGTTTGACCGCCGTTCTCCCCGGCATGCGGAAGCGGAAGTGGGGACGGATCATCAATATCGGATACAACCGGGTGGAGCAGATCCGCTCCTTTTCCACCATCACTCCCTACGCTGTCGCCAAGACCGGCCTTTTGATTTTAACCCGTTCCGCAGCGGTCAAAGCGGCACCGGACGGAATCACCGTGAATATGGTTTCTCCCGGTCTTATGGAAGGCGGGGTGAATCCGGAATCCGCCCGGGTGCCGGGGGGCCGGGCGGGACGGTTCCAGGATATCGCTCATGCGGTTTCTTTCCTGGCTTCAGATAAATCAGACTATATCACAGGAGTCAATCTCATGGTGGCGGGAGGCTGGAAATTATAAAATAACCGGAAAGCCCTGCTGCTGATTCAAATGTTGAAAGGATAGTTATATGCATACGTCCAAGAGAGATCAGGACATTCATGCGGTTGTTCTCTGTGCCGGAAGCGGCAGGCGCCTGCACCCCCTGACTGAAGACCGGCCCAAATGCCTGCTGGAAATAAGGGGGAAAACCCTTCTGGAATACACCGTGGATGCCTTAAAGCGTCACGGCATTCAAGATATCTGGATTGTCAGCGGTTTCCGGGAGGATGCGGTCCGGAAACTGGCGGCGGAAAAAAAATGGGACCGGATTCATTTTGTGACCAATGACAGGTATCACCATACCAATACGGCGTTCTCGCTGCATTTGGCATTGAAGGAGTTCCAGGCGGATTTTATTCTCTTGAATGGGGACGTGCTGTTCGATCATCGTATTCTCAAAGACTTGCTGTCTCATCCCGGGAAAAACTGTGTGGTGGTGGATGACCGCCACGAATTGGATGAAGAAGATGTGAAAGTCACGGTATTCGGGAAACGGGTGAAAAATATCGGTAAAGAATTGGATCCGGGCCAGAGTTTAGGGGAAGCCATCGGGATCAATAAAATCAGCCGGGATTTCGGACAACGGCTGACCGAGGTTTACGGGCGGCTTGAAAATAAACGGGAACTGCAGCATTTTTTCGAAAAAGGATTTGATGAACTGTGCCGGCGAAACGGACATATGGATGTGGTTACGGCCGGTTTCGACTGGATTGAGATCGACACTCCGGAGGATTTTCAGCGGGCGGTTTCGGAAGTGTTCCTCCGTATATATGAAAAGACCGGAGAAAATGGATAAAACCCTGCGGACGATCAACCGCTTTTTGGTGGTCAATCGATACATCAACCGTCCCGCGGCCTCACTGTTGGTGCAGGGGTTAAAAAAAACGCGGGCCACCCCCAACCAGGTCACTGTGGTCTCTCTCGTGACCGGCGTGGCCGGAGCCGGATGTTTTCTTCTGGGGAGGCCGTGGGGATTTCTGTGCGGGGGAATTCTGGTCCAGATTTCATCCATCATCGACTGTGCCGACGGCATGCTGGCCCGCGAACTGGGAATAAGCAGCACCTATGGAGCCTATCTGGATGTTTTTTTGGACCGGATCAATGAATTTTTTATCATCACCGCTTATATGATCGGATGGTATTTTTATTCCGGAAACACCCCGGCTCTTGTTTTGGGCTTAACGGCCGCCGCCTTGTATTTTCTCCAAATTACTCTTTATTACATCACAAAACGTTTTCAAGGCAATAATGCGGAAGGGGAGACCAATGAAGCCCGGGCCTTGCTCCTGTTTCTGGTGTTTATATTCGGGATTTTCGGACGTTTGGAGCCGGGAATTTATTTGCTTCTGACCGTTGCTTTGGCGGTGAACATTGTATCCGTGATTCGTTTCGCCCGGATCCCGCTCCGCTCTTCAAAATAACGAAAGAAGGAGGCGAACCCATGAAAAAATCCCTGGGAGCCAAGACATTGCTCTATCCGACGCCTTTGGTGGTGGTCGGCACGTACAATAAAGAAGGCCGGCCTAATATCATGACCGCCGCTTGGACCGGCATTGTGTGCTCGCAGCCGCCCAGTGCGTCGGTCTCGCTGCGGGAACAGCGCTTAACTTATGATAATCTTCTTCATCACCGTGCTTTTACCTTGAGCATCCCCAGTGAGAAATACGCGGCCGAATGCGACTATGCCGGGATGGTTTCGGGCCGGACTCAGGATAAATTCGCTCAAGCAGGCCTGACTCCGGTTAAGGCTGAGCATGTGGATGCTCCTTATGTCAAAGAATTTCCTATGGTTCTGGAATGCCGGCTGCAGAAAACCATTGATATCGGCGCCCATATTCAATGTGTGGGGGAAATCATAAATGTTTTGGCGGAGGAATCCGTTCTGGGTGAAAACGGCCTTCCCGATATGGAGCAAGTGAAACCCGTTATTTATGCCCCGGAAACCGGCTTGTACTATGCCACGGGGCGACTGCTGGGGGAAGCTTTTTCTATCGGAGAGAAATTCACTGAAAAATAGCCGCGGCGTCCGCCCTTGCGCTGTGTTATGCTCATGATGGATTCATCATTTTGATTTTTGCGGATATATGCCATAATAAATGCCGGCAGGCGGATTGAAAGAATTCGGTGAGGAGTGAGACATGAAACAGTCGGCGGTTCAGACTAAACAAGCCGGTATTCTGATTATCGGAGGAGGTCCGGCCGGGCTGACGGCCGCTGTGTACGGCGCCCGGGCCGGAGTGGAAACGGTTGTGCTTAAAGGCCGGGGAAAATCGCGGTTATTCATCGGATACGAGTTGGAAAACTATCCCGGTTTCATCTCCATAAACAGTCTCGAGCTTCTTGAGAAGATGGAAGACCACGCCAGACATTTCGGGGCGGAAATCAGTCCGGAAGAAGCTGTTGATTTCAATCTCTCCCCGCAACCGAAATTCATAACCAGCAGCAAAACATTATTCCAGACTCAAGCCGTGGTCATCGCCTCCGGAAGGCCCCTGGCCCAGTCCCGCTTGATCCCGGGGGAGGAAAAGCTTCTGGGAAAGGGAGTGAGCTATTGCCCCACCTGCGACGGTCCCATATTCCGGAACAAGACGGTCGCGGTTGCAGGGCGTTCGGAAGAAGCCGCCGGGGATATTTTGACTCTCCGGCAAATGGGCTGCGGGGTGCATTGGTTCCCGGGCGGAACCCTCCGGGTTTCGGATGAAACCCTGGACAAGATCCGCCGGGCGGAGGTTGGCCGGCATGACAAGGCCCGGCTGAAAGAAATCTCCGGGGAGAAAAGAGTGGAAAAAGTTGTGTTTGAGGAAGACGCCGAGGAAAAAGAAATGAAAGTGGACGGCGTTTTCGTCCTGCGGGAACAGCTCAGTGCCTCTTTGTTCGATAAGGCCGGGCTGGAACTGGATGACCGCCAGTGCATCGTGGTGGACCGGCTTCAGCGGACCAATCTGGAAGGCGTCTTCGCAGCCGGAGACGTGACCTGCGGCGGCATGCAGGTGGTTTCCTCCGCCGGGGAAGGGGCCGTTGCCGGGATGCAGGCGGTCAAGTTTATCCGCGACCTGAAAAAATAATTTTTTCTTTTAAATCCTTGACAAACCGGAAGGGGGGGAGTATCTTATCGGGGAGAGGTGAACAAAATGGTAAACAAGGCAAGCCCCTATCTGACTGACCGGCAAAAAGAAGTGCTGACCGCCGTGAAAAATTTCATTTTGGAAAACGGCTTTGCCCCCACGGTGCGCCGGCTGGGTGATATTTTGGATATGCCCCATCCTTCGGCGGTGTTCAAACATTTAGTGAGCCTGGAGAAAAAAGGCTATCTGCGCCGGGAGAAGGGCGGAATCAAATTGACCGGTTTTCCTTCCGGCGAAGCCCAGGTAAAAGTCCCGCTTCTGGGTCTGGTCCCGGCCGGAGATCCCCGGGAAATGTTTGATGACGGCGGGGAAGCCGTGGATGTGCCGGAATGGATGGTGGGGCGGAAAAAGGGAAATGTTTTTTGTGTCCAGGTCGAAGGCAAGAGCATGGTGGATGCCTACATTGATGACGGCGACCGTGTTTTGGTTGAGCGGACGAACCTGGCCAATTCCGGCGAGATGGTGGTGGCTTTTCTGGATGACGGTTCCATAACTCTCAAACGCTTGAAGCTGGATAACGGCCATGTCTTTTTGATTCCTGAAAATCCGGAATTCAAACCCATTCAGGTGTCCCGGTTGAAAATTTTGGGCCGGGTTATCGGAGTGCTGCGGAAATATTAAAACAAAATAGAGTTATTTTATCCGGGAGAGAAGTGTCTTCAGCGGAATTTTTTTCCGGGAAAGGAGGATAGTTGGGAAAACGATATATCCTGCATGTGGATATCGATGCCTTTTTCGCGGCGGTGGAGGTTTTGCTCAATCCTTCCCTTAAGGGAAAGCCGGTCATTGTGGGCGGGCTTCCCCATGAGAGAGGGGTGGCGTCAACCGCTTCCTATGAGGCCCGCAAGTATGGAGTCCGGTCAGGCATGCCCCTCGGAAAGGCCCGCCGCCTTTGTCCCGGCGGCATATTTCTGAGAGGCAATTTTCAAGTTTATCAGGCGTTTTCCCGCCGGTTTATCCAGGTGCTTTCCCGGTTCACTCCGGATGTGGAAGCGGCTTCTCTGGATGAAGCCTATCTTGATCTCACCCGCTGCGGACAGCTTTACCCCTCATTTTCCCGGGCGGCCCGTGAAATAAAGGCATCTGTGGAAAAGGAACTGGGTCTTGCTGTATCCGTGGGCGCGGGGCCCAACAAGGGGCTGGCCAAGCTGGCCACAGGAAAAGCCAAGCCCGGCGGGCTGGAGGAGATCCCTTCCGGGCAGGAAGACGGGTTTTTAAAAGGGCTGGATATCGAACAGCTGCCGGGGATCGGTCCTAAAGCCCGCACCATCATGCATATGCTCAATGTCCGGAAAATCGGAGACTTGCGGGCTCTGCCGCGGGCCACTCTCCGTTCTTTGTTCGGGCTGAACGGGGAGGAAATCTATCTTCAGGCGCGGGGTTTGGACCGCCGTCCGGTCAGCCGCCATGACGTTCCTAAATCCATTTCCCGGGAAACCACCTTCCTTCAGGATCTCTGGGAACACAGGTTGCTGCTGGCTCATCTGGCTTATCTTTGCGACCGGATGAGTCTGGGGCTTCGGGAGGAGGAATTGTTTGCCCATATTATCGAGGTCAAGCTGAGGTGGTCGGATTTCCGGACCGAATCCCGGCGCCGGCTGCTGGTAGAGCCGGTCCGGGAGATGGGGGATATTTTCCGGACCGCCCGCGAGCTTTTTTCCGGTCTTCATGCCGGGTCCCGCTTGTCTCTGCGGCTGGTCGGAGTCAAGGGATCCGACCTGGTCCGTCACAAGCCTCTCTCTCTGTTTAAGCCGTATTTTTCCCGTGGAGAACGCCTGGGGTCCGCGGTGTCCCAAGTCCGGGAAAGATATGGATTCGGTTCCCTGGTCACGGTGCGTGAAAAAATGCTGGAGGACTTGTATGATTTCACTCCGGAGCGGGGCTATGTCCTCAAAACCGCTTCTTTGAACCGTTGAGAGAGGCCGGGTCATGACCACCGCCTTCATCCCCCTGCGTGTCCACTCGGTTTACAGCAAGGGAAAAGGAGGAGCCCTGTTGTCCGAACTGGCCGCATGGAGCCGCCGCCAGAACCTGCCGGCGGCGGCTCTTACCGACCGGGAAAATCTTTACGGCTGGAGCCGGTGGCACCGGACCGCCCGGGAATACGGGCTCAATCCTCTTTTCGGTTGTGAAATAAACACGGCTGAGGGGCGGTTCGTGTTTCTGGTCAAGAATCTTCAGGGTTACTGGAACCTGATGGAAATCCTCAACGGCAAGCGGGTGGGGGATGCCGGCGGGCTGGTGGCGGTCTATCTGCCCGGAAAGGAGAAGGAGAAAGATCCGGCGGTTGCGGAACGGTTGCGGGGGGAGGATTTTTATGTGGGCGTGGATTTTTGGAATTTTTCTCATGCCCGGAGCGTGGCCGCAGACGGCGGATATTCCCTGGTCTGGGCCAACCCTCTGAAGTTCATCGGCAATCCGGAACGGCTGATTCTGCTGCATGCCCTGCACAAAAAAAAACCTTTTCCCCTGGAGAAAAAGCGGCTGCAGCGGTATATGGCATTTTTCGGGCCGTCTCAGGCATCCGCCGCCTGCCAAAAGTTCGGTTCCGGGGCGGAGACGTTGTTTCGCGCCACTTTCGAGATTATGGAGAAATGCCGCTTTGCTTTTGACGGGATTGTTCCTCCGCTGCCGGAAACTCTTGCTTCCATCACACTGAGGGGATTGGT
>JAWODN010000031.1:0-10241 GCA_046483285.1 Candidatus Aminicenantota bacterium
GACGGAGAGATATTTGTTTTGCCCGGAACCGGAAGCATCACCTACAACTTCCGCACCGGCGACTCCGCGGTCCATATTGCCGGCGATCATGTGGAACCCGCGGTGACTCTTTATAATCTGGGATCTTCAGGCGGCCGTGCCAGTTCGGAGAGCCGGGGGCTTAATTTATTATCCTGCATCGGAAATGAAGTTAAGGTTATTTCTGGTGAAGCCAAAGGAGCGGTGGGCCGGGTTATCGGGAAACACGGCGGTGCGGAGCATGTCATGGTGGACTTTCCGGATGACTCTGTTTTTGACAAATTAGTCATCGGAGACAAAATGCAGGTCTTTACTTACGGAGTGGGGATGACACTCCGAAATGTTTCCGGAATCGAAGTCATGAACATGAGCCCCTTCCTTATGGATGCCTTAGAAAAAGCCGGAATGCGGATTTCTCCGGAAGGAAGAATAAATGTTCCCGTAACCCATAAAATTCCTGCGAAAATAATGGGTTCAGGTTTAGGGAGCAGCCATGTGTACCGGGGAGATTACGATATCCAAATGTTTGATGAGAAAACCGTGAAAGAATATAACCTGAACACGCTGCGGTTTGGTGATTTGGTGGCTGTGATCGATGCCGACAACACCTATGGCCGCATTTACCGCCAGGGGGCGGTTTCTATCGGTGTGATTTCGCACAGCAATTCCAAAGTGGCCGGTCACGGGCCGGGATTCACCACATTGATGACTTCGGCGGAAGGAAAAATCGATCTCGACGTCACTCCGGATGCAAATTTGGCTGTCCTTTTGAAGATCCGCTGATGAAAGCCTGTGTGAAGCTGGTTGTTTTTGTCGGGGGGCTGTTTTTGTGGTTAACGCTGTGGTGCGGATGCGGCCCGGGGGATGACTTCCCCCCGGTGACCCCTCCGGATGCGGTGAAACCGGGGGTGGAAGTCTTTCTTGAAAATCATCTTGATTTAATTAAGGGGAAAAGGGTCGGCCTGGTGACCAATCCGACCGGTGTCGACAGCCGGCTTGTCAGCGATGTCGAACTCTTTTCCCGCCATCCTCAGGTTGATTTAGCCGCATTATACGGACCGGAGCATGGAGTCCGGGGGAATGCTCAAGCCGGAGAATATGTCCCGTTTATTTTTGATGATCATTATAAACTGCCTGTTTTCAGCTTGTACGGTCAGACTCAAAAGCCGGATCCCGGCATGCTTAAGAATATCGACGAATATATGCGTTCATTTGACACCCAAGATACCGGTAAAATTCCGGATAGCGGCATGATTGAAGACATTGATATAATGATTTTCGATATTCAAGATGTGGGGACCCGGATATACACCTATGTCGCGACGATGGCTTATTGCATGCAAAGCTGTGCTCAAGCGGAGGTTCCTTTTGTGGTCCTGGACCGGCCCAATCCTATAACCGGAATCAGCATGGAAGGCCCGGTCCTGGAGTATCCCGGATACAGTTCCTTTGTGGGACTTTATCCCGTTCCGGTTCGTCATGGGATGACGGTGGGTGAGCTGGCTCTTCTGTTCAACGATCTTTATCTGGACAATCCGGTTGAGCTTCATGTCGTTCCCATGCAGAACTGGAAACGGGAATACTGGTTTGATGAAACCGGACTGCCTTGGGTTTTGCCTTCCCCCAATATGCCCCAGCTGGAAACCGCGGCGGTCTATCCGGGCCAGGTTTTTCTGGAAGGCACCAACCTGTCAGAGGGGCGGGGGACCGCCCGGCCTTTTGAATGGTTCGGCGCTCCTTGGATAGACGGAAGGAAACTCGCCGATCAGCTCAACAGCCTGCAATTAGAAGGCGTGCGGTTCCGGGAAGCCTGGTTCACTCCGGTTTTTTCCAAATATCAGGGGGAATTATGCGGCGGGGCTCAGATTCATGTTTTTGACCGGGATGTGTTCCGTCCTTTTGAGTGCACATTGCATATAATCCGGACGGTCAAAGATTTATATCCAGGCGAATTTGAATTTCATTCTGAATATTTCGATAAAATCATGGGGACCGGACGGGTCAGAAACGCCTTGATTCAAGGGGGCAAGGTCGATCTCATCACCGAAGGATTTCAAAAGGAATTAAAAGAATTTGCAGAAACAAGAAAAAAGTATTTGCTATATTGACCAGCGGAGTCAGTTTGGTCCGGTTTCGGATGACGGTTTCGGCCGGCGGACCACTCCGTTTTCAGGGTTTTGTTCGGCTGTCACGAAAAGAAAAGAAAAAAATAATTTGAAAATCCTTTTTTTTTTAATACAATACATCAAACAAGGATCATAGGAAAACACCTTGAATGCTGGCGGTAATGGGATATCACAAGGGTTGCTAAGCAGGGTTGCCCAGCCTGAATAGATCAGGCTAGTTTATGGACTTGACCTAAAGGTAAAAAAACAAAAAAACGGAGAAATGTGATGGACAAGGCAAAAAAGTTACTTAAGGACTCAGCCGCAATGCGGTTTTCCGTTCTCGGGATGGTCAGTATTTTGATGTTCGGAACCTATTGGTTTCAGGATGCTCTCGGTCCTCTAAAGGGACTGTTCGAAAGCCAGCTGGGATTTTCCAGTTCTCAGTTCGGTTTGCTGATCAGCTCCACCACGTGGGCGAATCTGGCCCTGATGATCATTGTGGGAGGTATCGCCTTAGACCGGTGGGGGATCCGCAAGACCGGAGTGGTTCTGGCTGTTATCGCCGCCGCCGGTGCTTTTGTGGTATCCCTGGGAAGCTTGGATTTTTTCGGAAGCAGTGAAAAAGCCAGGCTGATTTCCATGATCGCCGGGCGTATTTTGTTTGGAATCGGGCTGGAAACCACCTGCGTTCTAATACAGAGAATTATTGTCAAGTGGTTTAAAGGCAAAGAATTAGCCTTTGCCATGGGGCTTAACGTGGTGGTGGGACGTTTGGGAAGCTTTTTCGCTATTTCTTTCGGATTGGATATCGCGTCAGGCCGGGTCAGCAACGCTCTATTCGCCGCCGCCTCAGTCATCGGAGTCGGAGCTCTCTTGTTCCTGGCTTATCTCATGTTCGACGTGAAGCTGGACAAGCAGATGAAGGTGAGCGCAAAGGCATCCCCCGAAGACAAGTTCAAATTTAAGGACTTGATTGAGCTGGTGACCAACAAGTCGTTTATTTATATTTCACTTTTGTGCGTGGCTTTTTATTCAGCTGTTTTTCCTTTCCTGCAATACGCCCCTGACCTTTTAGTGAATAAATTCGGGCTGACTTTTACGATGCCGGACATGAGCGGAATGTCCTTATGGGAAAGGATAATGACCTACCTAAAGAACGGCCCAAAGATCAGCGGACTTATTCCTTTAGGGACCATCATTTTTACTCCCATATTCGGCCGTCTGGTGGATAAAAAAGGGAAAGCCGCTTCTTTGATGATTTTGGGTTCCGTGCTGCTTATTTACGCCCACCTCACCCTTTCCGTATTCAACAATGTGGTTCTTGGATATACCGGACTGTTTTCCTTGGGCATCGCGTTCTCTCTGGTTCCGGCCGCCATGTGGCCGTCTGTGGCCAAAATCGTGGCTGAAAAGCGGCTGGGAACGGCTTTCGCCACCATGTTCACGGTTCAGAATTACGGCCTGTCCGCATTTTATTGGGGTATCGGAAAGGTTTTGGATATGACCAATCCCGAAGTGGTGCGGGTGATTCAAGCTATGCGGGATAAACTTTTCGCCCAGGGATTTTCCCGTCCGGAAGTGGCGGAACAAATCGAGAGGATGCGGGCGACGGGGGAAATACCCACATACGACTACACCATTTCCATTTTTATGCTGGTCGGCTTGGGAATCATGTCCATTTTCTTTGCCCTCCAGTTGAAGCGGGCCGATAAGAAAGCGGGGTATGGATTGGAACTCCCGTCAGGAGAAGAGCATAAAGCAAAGCCGGAAGAAGAATAACAAAAGCCGTCTTGTCAGTATGCGTTTTAAGCGGCCGGGTGAACTCCCGGCCGCTTTTTTTTTTTTGGCCGGCTTTGGCGCTCTGTGCAAAACGAAGGTTCCCTCTGCCTCTTTCATCAAATAAACGGGACTGTCTCCAAAACAAGATAGGCCGGAGGACTTTGAGTTGTGAATCAGGCCGAGCGGTGTGCGGACGTGATCCTTCACCGGGAATCGTAAGCATCTTCTTTGCCTTTTTCATTAAAGCGGCTAAGGGTTTGGCAATGCTTGGAGAGAAATTGAATATATGGTTTTATGCCTATATAATACATATGCTTGGATATAGCCGGTCGAGGGAAAAGGAGCCGTCATGTCTAAATTAATCGCTGTTGTGGATGATGAGCCTGATATCCTGGAGCTGGTCTCCATTCATTTGGAAAAAAACGGGTACAGATCCCTGGAATTTTTAAATGGAGAGTCATTTATTGAATTCTTGAAAAGCTCCTTGCCCGATTTAATTGTCTTGGATTTAATGCTTCCCGATATGGATGGATTGGAAATTTGCAAGTATTTAAAGAAACAGGAACATCTTGCCTCTATTCCTGTCATCATGTTAACAGCCAAAGGCGAAGAAGTGGATAAAATTCTCGGCTTGGAGTTGGGAGCCGACGACTATGTCACCAAACCTTTTTCTCCCAAGGAGCTGATTTCGCGAATCCGTGCGGTTCTGCGGCGGGGTTATAAGAAGGAATCAACCGAGGCTTCTTCCGCCGGAGGAATCCTGTTTATTGATACAGACAAGCACGAAGTCCGAGTGCGTTCCCGTAAAATCGACTTGACGTCGACTGAGTTTCGTATTCTGCAGCTTCTGCTTTCCAAAAAAGGATGGGTCTTTTCCCGGGAGAAAATCCTCGACTATCTTTGGGGGCAGGAAAAAGCTGTGGTTGACCGGACCATAGATGTCCATATCAAGCATCTGCGCGAAAAATTGGGCGAAGCGGCCTCCTTGATCAAGAATATCAGGGGAGTGGGATATAAATTGGAAGAATGAAAAATACCATATTTTTCAAAATATTCAGCGGTTTTTTAGCTGTCATTGTTGTATTTGCCGTCGCCGTTTTGTTTTTCACTTTCAACCGCATCCGGTCTTTTTATCTCGATTCCATCACACAGGAGCTTCAGACACTGGGGGTGGCCCTTAAAAAGGACATCATTGACATTTGGCAAAATCAGGGCCCTGAAAAGCTGGACCAGTATTTCAAGGAATTAGGCCGTAAAATCGATACCAGGATAACCCTGGTGAATGAAAAAGGAGAGGTGCTGGCGGATTCGGATGAATATCCAGGTGTTATGGATGATCATAAGTTCCGCCCGGAAATCATCCGTGCTTTCGGAGGAGAACCGGGGCAGTCGGTGCGGTTCAGTGAAACCGTCCAGGAGGAGATGCTTTATGTGGGCATTCCGGTCACTTTGGAAGGAAAAGTGGCGGCGGTTCTGCGCTGCAGCCGCTATCTGAGTGACATCAATTCTCTTCTCTCGGATTTGAAAAAAAGCCTCTTCCGGTTTGTCTTTTTCATTTTGGTTGTGTCCTTGCTGGGGGCGGTGGTTGTGACCCGCTCATTCAGCAGGCCGATGGGGGAGCTCAGCCGTGCGGCAAGAAGGATGGCCTCAGGAGATTTTGACGTTAAAGTGCTTTTGAAAAGCCGGGATGAGCTGCAGGAGTTGGCCCAAAGCTTTAATGATATGACTGAGCAGGTGAAATCTTTATTCACAGACATCTCGCATAAAAAAGATGAACTCAGGAGCATCCTTTTATCTATTGAAGAGGGCCTGCTGGTTTTGGATGGAAGCGGAAAAATAGTTTTATGCAATCAAAGTTTTCAGGAATTGACTGAGGTTGAGGCAGAACCGGGAAAATATTATTGGGAAGTCATCCGCGAACCCCATTTCAGTGACATGGTAAAAGCCGCAACAGTAAAGAAAAGCCGTTTATCGGAGGAAGTTGAACTCAATAACCGGATTTATTTCTGCAGCATCAATTTTTTGAAGGCCCGGGATGAAATGGTCATCACTTTTCATGACGTCACCAATGTGAAAAACATTGAAAAAATCAAGCGGGACTTTGTGATTAACGTCTCGCATGAATTGAGAACTCCTTTAACCGCGATCAAGGGCTTTTTAGAAACGCTGGAAGAGGAGGTGGACGGCCGTTCTCTGGATTATGTTCAGACCATAAAACGCAATACCGACCGGCTTATTCATATAGTCAAGGACTTATTGGTCCTGGCGGAGATTGAAGACAAAAACAGACCTATAAAGAAAGAAAAATTCGATCCGGAAAAATTAATCCGGAATATCATTCAGATTTTTGAGTCACGCCTGAAAGAAAAAAAACTGGATGTTTTATTAAATATTGAAACCAAACCTCTCCGGGTTTACGCTGATCCCTTTATGTTGGAGCAGGTTGTGATCAATCTTATGGACAATGCCGTGAAATACACGGAAAGAGGGCGGATAACCATTGCCCTGAAAAAGGAGAACCGTCAGGTGGTCTTTACGGTTCAGGATACCGGAATCGGAATTCCCAAACCGGAACTGCCCCGAATATTTGAAAGATTTTATGTGGTGGATAAATCAAGGTCCCGGCGTTTGGGGGGAACCGGTTTAGGTCTTTCCATAGTCAAGCATATCGTTCAATGGCACGGCGGAAGCATCGACGTGGACAGCCGGCCGGGAACCGGAACCACCTTTGAGATCCGGCTTCCTCTTGATTGAACTGGGTGATTTATTCCTCCTGGTGATCAACGTCAAGAAAAAATTCCGTCCATATGGCCTCACGCCGCTTCGCTCCTCAGGACCCCGCCCGAAGGGTAAAAAAATTGCGATTAAAATAACAATTAATAAATGAAAAACGTTCTATTTGATTTTTCATTAAAAACCATGCTTATCGCTGGTAAGAAAGAGATTGCAAAAACATCGCAATTTTTTTATGAATAGATCAGGAATAAAAATTGACAGCGGAGCTGTCATTTTATAATGCCGTCTTTTTGAATAATCACACAAGCGCGGAGAACCGGGCCGCTGAGGTTAAAAGCCTTACACCTCAGAATTCTGCAGCATCCGGAGGGCTTTTTCTGCGGCGTTTTCAATGATATCCCGGTAGGAAGGCATTTCCGCCGCTTTTTTCAGAGAGGGGATCTGAGATTTATCGCCGGTTTTCCCCAGCGCGCGAAGGGCCTCCGCCTGGGCGAGGTAGCTGTCTTCCTGCTGGAAACGTTTCTTGAAAAACGGGGCCAGTTTCCTTTGCTGAAATTCACCCAAAGCGGCCAAGGCCGCGGTCCTTACCCGTGAATTTTCATCCCGGCTTTTGTCTTTGAGAAAACCGATAGCGGTCTGATCCTTCAGATTTCCAATAGTCTCCACCGCGGCTTTTCTCACCGCCCAGAAAGGATCTTCCGCGGCGATTTTCTTTAGAACATCCCGAACCTCGGGCTGGTTTTGGAATTTCCCAAGTTCCGTAGCCGCCCACATCCTGCCGATGACATCGTCGTTTTGCGCCTGATAGATCAGTTCTTCCCTGCTCTTGGAGAATTCCCACTCTTTGAGAATATAATTCCCTTCATCAAAACGCACCAGAACCGGCCGGGAATCGAGCGCGAAACGGAAATTCTCTTCTTTTTCTTCCAGCCATATTTTCCGGATGATTTCGTCTTTTTCCGTTTTGAGCTTTAGCAGCACGGGTGTTTTATAGACGGGAATTCCTTTTGAGGTATCCTGAATCTGCCGGATTTCAAGGGTTAAATTTTTACTTTCCCCATCCCATGAATACGAGACGTCGAAAACCGGATGCCCCGGTTTAAAAAGCCACTGTTCGAAAAACCAATCCATATTTTCTCCGGTGACTTCTTTAACGGTTTTGGCAAAGTCATGGGTGTCCACAGGCTGAAAAGCATAAACATGAAGAAACCGCTTGAATACCCGGAAAAAGGCGTCGTCTCCCAGAATAAAGCGGAGCATGTGCAGCACACAGGCCCCTTTGGGATAGGAATGTGCGTCGAACAGGTCCTGGGGGACCTCGTAACGGTCGGTGACAATGGGCCGTATATACTCGGTCGCAGCTTCGTGAAGATACGAATTTTTCTTGTTGAGCAGGTTGACCGCGCCTTCTTTGGGGCCGAGTTCGTATGCCGCGTAAAGGTAATCCGAATAAGTGCCGAAACTTTCGTTCATCCAGGCATGTTCCCAGCTCCGCAAAGTGATCAGATTGCCCCACCACTGGTGGGCCAGCTCATGGGAGACGATCCCGATGCTGGAAAAATCTTTATGGGCTTTTTCGTCGTGAAGGATCCGGTAAGTCATGGCTGTCGCCGAAGTGCTTTCCGCTCCCCCGCCGAAAGGGACAGAGACCTGGTCGTACTTGGCCCAAGGATAAGGAGTCCCGAAAGTTTGAATAAAAAATTCCATCATCTTCGGCGTCTTTTCGTAGGAACGGGAAACATGCGGCACATGTTGGGGAAACACCCAGTAATTGATGGGAATATCCTGGTAATGGTCGCGAATGACTTGGTAAGGAGCAGCGGCTATAAACATAAGATAAGTGGAATGGGGTTTTTCCTGAAGCCAGTGATAGGTGGCTGTTCCCTGCTCTTTGTTACGGGTTACCTGGACCAGGCGGCCGTTGGCGCAGACTTTATTGGGCTCTTTGACTGTGGCTATGATTTCGTTGGTCGCCTTGTCATTGGGAAAGTCATAGCAGGGAAACCAGTGATGGACCCCATTCGGCCAGGAATCGGAAGCCGCCAGCGCAGGATGGTTTTCGGTTTCGTCATAAAACCTGAGGCCTTTTTTTGCCCGGCCCGGTTTATGGGCTTCGGCGTCACTTTGGTAGGAGGCGGTTACTGAAAATTTTTCGCCGTAATCATAGTTATGGTCAAGCTCGATTATAAGTTTTTTATCATTCTGCTCGAATGAAAGACGGCGGCCCCAGTTATTCGTGACCTTCCGGACTGTGAAATCCTCAGCGTCCAGTTCAATCCGGTCCAGGCCGTTTTGGAGCGAGGAAAGAGAGGCGGTCGCACGCCCGGTAAAGGACCTGTTTTCAATATCAAGGTCGATCTCTACCAGATAATGAATCGCGTCGAATGTCCGGCTCCTTTCAAGCCGGCGGGGTTTTTGGGAAAAATCCTCGGTTTGCGCCGGAACCAGGCAGGCAATAGCCAGAAGAATACCGGCAAATAAAGTGAGTTTATGTCTTCTCATTTTTAATAGATTCCTTTCTCATTATAAAGGTTCTCTATGGGTTTCAAAAAACAAATTTTAATATTATTGGGGTTAATTGTACAGGAAAAGCCTGCTGAGAAAGGCTTTGGACGCTGGCAGGTTGATTTATGACGGCTTATTATTAGAAACTATTAATATGCAGAGTTTGCGGAAAAAAGCTTAAAAGGAGGCAATCTCATGATTGAGAAAAAACTTCAGAACGCAAAAATTGAATGTGTCCAGGGAAATATCGCGGATCAGCCTGATATGGAAGCCGTTGTCAATGCAGCGAACGCCGAGCTGCGAATCGGCGGCGGAGTCGCCGGTGCAATTCACGGGGCCGCCGGTCCGGGCCTGGCGAAGGAATGCCGTCCGCTCGCTCCGATTCGCCCCGGTCAGGCCGTTATTACCAGAGCGCACAATCTGCCGAACCGCTATGTGATTCACTGCCTCGGTCCCGTTTACGGCATAGACGAACCTTCCGATGATTTACTGGCTTCCTGTTACCGGAACGCACTCCAGCTGGCCGGGGAAAACAATATCCAGTCCATTGCTTTTCCCTCTATATCGACTGGCGCATTCGGCTTCCCGATGGAACCCGCAGCGAGAATCGCATTCGAGACAATTATCGGTGAATTGCCCCGCATCTCACCGGCCAAACACATCCGGTTTGTGCTGTACTCTGATGATGACCGGCGTCTCCATGAACGGATTCTAAAGAAGCTGATGGAATCAGAGGACCAATAGCCTCATCAATGCCCGTTGTTTCAAGCCGGTGTCATTGACTGGCGGATGGAAAAGTAAGGCTGTTGCCGCCCGGGGGCTCTGTGAAGCTCTGTTTGAATACTGTCTTTCAAATCACGAGGTTTTTGTGTAAGTGAAGCCATACTCAAAGAAATTAAAGAAAAAGGTTCTCTTCCATTTAGTGTGGGTAATTGAAACTTAGTTTGCCGGCGACGAGATAAACGATGGTCCGAAGATAGGTCACATGTTTGAATCCATAGGCTCTCTTCATGGCGGTTTTGATTTTGGAGTTAAGGCCTTCAACAACACCATTTGTTATTCGGGAAAGCGTAAAGCTGACAACTCCTTGCCAAT